>JAUWBL010000052.1 GCA_030601715.1 Candidatus Geothermarchaeota archaeon
TTTCCCACCTCTCCGCTTCCGCGAGGTCCGTGGGTGTCTCCGAGATGTATCTCTGGTATAGGTTGTAGTGGGACCACAGGTAGGGCGGGATCGGCGTCACTTCGTAGGTTGTCTCTCCAGCCCTAACCTTCACTTCACTCACCCTATTCGTAGATCGTGTCGGCGTTCGTGTTCACGAGGTCGGCGGATATGGCGTAGCCAGCAGCATCGTCGAAGACCGCTCTGAAGGGGAAGGTCACTACTTGGCGCTGCCTCCCCTCAGGGTGGGGCACCGCGTCTCTGAGGTAGTAGACCTGGGGCAGTGTGAATGTGAGTTCGTATTTGTCGAATCCGGAGTCAATGGACCCGGTGTCTTCGTCGCTGATGATGGTGAACGCCAGCTTGGAAGGTGTGCCGGCTAGGAACTTGTCCATCTCGGTCTCGGCGTCGCTGTCGTAGAAGAGGTCGAACTCTCCCTCAATCTCCCTCTTCCCGGTCTCGACTCGTCGGGCAAACCTGCTGCCGAAGCTGAAGGCTTCGTCGTAGGGGATGTTGTTGCGCATCCTGAGCCTGGCGGATTCGATGATCTGCGAGGTGTCGGTGTCTTCTATCTCGAAGACTGCTTGGTGGAACACGAAGGGCTTCAAGGTGGAGAACGTTGGGCTGGTGAGCGTTCCATCGACTTCTTGGGCTGCGAGTAGGTTAGCCGTGGCTAGGACCAGCTGCTTCTTCACCATGGTGAACTCCATTGAATCCACCATGACTCCGCTGATCTGTCGCGCGTCTTCCTCGGCCCCGATCTCGACGCTGAGGCTCGGCAATGTATCAGCTGGCTCGAAGGTGTGTCTCCAGGCGTTCGTATCGCCTGAGTTAACGGAGCTAACCCCTCCCATCAGGGTCTTCAGGAAGAGGCCTATTCCGTTCTCAGGCTCCACGGTGAAGTCAACCGGTCCCCGGACCGCGAAGGCCCCGAGGACCGCTTTCTTGACGTCTCTGTCGTTGACGGTGTCGGGGAAGATGATCCCCTGGTCGGGGACTATCCTATCGCGGAGTTGGTCGAGGTAGGTCGCTGGAACTACGAAGGTGTCGAAGACCGCTTCTTTGGCTAATCCGAAGTAGCGGTCAGCCATCTAGGTCGCCTCTGTTGGTTTCAAACACTTTCTTCTTTCCTCTTTTCCTCACGGCCAGAGGTTCTTTCCCCTGGCTCTCGTGGGCTCCGGTCAACGCCGGATAGTAGGTAACTCTCGCCAGAGTCAACTCGAAGAATCCGATGATTCCGAGGGCTACGTTGCTCATCTAGGCGACGTGCCTCCTAGTCTCGAATCGCCGGAGGGCGTGAACGATTGTGTAGTTCCTCTCAACCGTGGTCTCGGAGACGTCTCCGATGTGCAGCGCGGTCTCCACGAGGTTGTTCAGGCTCTTGTCTCCGTAGACGGCCGCCTTCACCTTCTCGATGAGATCGTAGACCTTCTTCGTGGCCACGTCTTCGTCGGCGCTTCTGTGCACCGTGACGATGTCCCAGAAGTCCCGCGTAAAGTCTCGATTCATCGTTGAGAACTCTTCGTCGACCTCGGCTCCCGCCCAGAGCACGAAGATTGTTGGGTAGGCCTGGTAGCGGGGAGGCCGGCCGAAGTGATATTTCGCCACGTTCGCGGGCTCCTCGAGGCCCGTGAAAGCCTTCATCTGGTCGATGAGCTGCTGGGTGATGTCTTCGAGGTCGGAGGGCATCTAGAATCTCCTCTTCGCCACGGCAGCCGCTAGGAGAACCGCCACCACGATGATAACCGTGATCAAAATGGCCAGGCCGACCAGGGTCCAGGAGAGGAGCATTATCCACTCCGGGATGATCCCCGGCCTGAAGAAGTCTCCCAGTATGGCGGATATGGGGAGGAGAAGTAGGAAGATGATTGACAAGAGGCCGCTGGCGGTTGAGTCTTCGCCCATCTAGTAGACCTCCTCCGCTGTGCCGCTGCGCTTGAGGACTCCCTCACCGGGCTTGAAGTATCGGCGGATGTAGAGGTCTAGGCGTTTCTTTGCCTCGGCGAAGACATCGGTCTCCCTGTCAACGCTACCCCTACGCCTCTGAAACTCTAGAGCGCCGACGTCATTGGCGATCTCTAGGATCAGGGTTGGGGGAGATGAGAGAGGCACCGACGTGTGGGGAGCGAGAATGTGATCTATGATATCGTCGCCGTAGGCTCCGCAGTTGGTTAGCTCCGTGTCGTGGGTCGTGTCGGAGGCGTCTATGTCGAGGCGCTCCTTCATTCCGGGTAGGGTCGCGTAGGCCACTGGCACTCGCCTAGTGACCAGAAAAGAATTGTTTTTAGTAAATAAAGCTAAGGGACGTATGCCTTACACTGCTACAATGACCACATGCTAGGCATGTAGCACTGCCGACATGGCGATATGCCAAGTCAGAAAGAGAGAATCAGAAAGAAAAAGGGGGGGTCCGGAAGCGGCTACTGTCTGTCTAGCAGCCTCTTCCGGGCATACTCTGTGAAGCGTTTGTCCGACCTGTCTTCGTCGACCATCTTCCCAAGGACCACGTTCATGAACGTGCTCAGGTATATCGTCCGCTTCTTGGCGGCTTTACGGATCTCATCCCACTGGTCCTCCAAGTAAGAGGCAACGTCCGCGTCGACGCTGATGCGGAGTTGTCGTTTCACCGGCGGCATCGTCCTCACCTCATCCAGGAAGGAGGACTAAGCGTCGGTGATCGTCCCGATAGCGTTAGCGTCTATCGTCTCGTGGTTCCACCTTTCGGTGAAGACGGCGCCTTGCAGGTCGTTCTTCGGGTCCTCGTAGTCTTCGATGGTGATGTCTCGGCGTAGGAAGAGGGCCGTGGCGTATCGGCTGTTGACGAGCAGAGCGGTGGCACTGGTCACCAGGCTGGAGACCAGTATCTTCATGCCGGGCACGTAGGCTATGGGCCCGCCGGGCACGAAGGCGTCCTGCTTGTCGTATAGAACCAGGTTCTGGATCGCCGAGTCCTTCAAGAGGTCGGCGAACTCCGTCCAGTTCACAGCCAAGATGTCAGGTGGCCTGTTCAGGTTGCCCATGGTTCCGATCATGCCGGCCACGTCAGCCCAAGCAAGGGTTCCAGACGATGCGGCAGCTACGGTGCTGCCGGCGTCCGTTATCTGCTTGCCGATGATCTCGGTGGACTCGAACTCGCCCATGGCGCGGGCTCCCTCTTCGAGCTGCCGCGCTAGGACGTCCCAATGAGCGTCCTCGATCATCTCTCTGGTTATGGCCGGTCTGAGACCGGACTTCTTGGCGTCTATGGTCTTGAAGCTGTAGGCCTCCTCGCTGATGGGGATCTCTCCTCCATCCTTGATCCACCTAGCCTGCGCCTTGGCGGCTATGGGGACCTTGAGGGAGGCTTCGTCGTCTCGGAAAACTTGGACTAGCTGCCGGCCTATCAGGGTCGGCGTAGCCGCGTCCCACACCTGCCTCAGGACCAGGGCCGTGGCTCCCGCGTCGCTCTGGAAGAGAATCTCATTCCTCTCCTTGAGGGGGAGCCTGTCGATAGCGTGCGTTAGATGTCGGTTCATGTCGTAGAGCGCTCCACGGGTTAGGTCTACGTGGAGGGTCTCCTCTAGCTGCTTGATAGCTAGGGACTCCCTACCCTCGTATTCCACCCATCGAACCTTGTCTTTCCTTGACATTTCCGTCACTCCTATGGCGCCTGCCCTGAGTCCATGTTGCCCCACTGCATGACTGCAACGAGTATCGCATCTCCGTCCGCGCTAGCTGCCTGGAACGCAACACCGATCACGTATTGGACCAGGGTCCCGGTGGCTACTGCCGTCGTATCGAAGGGCGACACACGTCCAGCCGTGGTTCCTCCACCGGTCACGTAGGCCCCGATGGTTATGGCTTCGTTGGCCACGAGTTCCACGACGGCTGCCATGAGAAGACACGTAACCGCGTCTCCTACGGCTGCGGCGGCTTCCTGCGCGACGGCTATGGCTGCGTCGGTTGGTCCCGCCTTGGAGACCGCTACGAGGTAGTCGGTTTCCGTGGCTACTCCCGAGACATAGACAACGTCTCCCTTAGCCAAAGCTTCTCCGGCTTCGAGAGTGACCATGTCGCCGGGTAGGTATAGGACGTCTCCCGCTGCCATTAGCTAGATGCCTCCTTGCTTTCGGGGTTGTAGGCGACTGCGAAGGCCGGCAATCCGAATATGCCCCCTATGGTTAGACCCAGCAGAACCGGGTCGAGCACAGGTATTGGACTTGCGAAGGTGGCTGCCCAGCCATTTATCAGAATGGCGAACAGGAATCCCACCAAGAAGCCCAATGCGAAGAGCGGGCTCGCGTTCATTACCGCTGGTAGATGTCTCCTCGGGAAATCCATGGATCATCCCTTCCTCCGGAAGACCTCTCCTAGCTGGATGTCTGCGAAGCTGACGGACGTCTTTGGCTCTTCGGTCGCGGCTGCGTTTGCCTCCACGAGTCCTCGGCCTCCACCCCCTCGGGTGGCAGCCTCCGAGAAGGTTCGGCGGCTGGGCCTGCTGGATTCTAGGGTTTCGACGCGGCCGTTGAGCTTCTTGAAGTCGCCACCTATGAACTCGTTGATCGTGTTCTCTAGGGATTCCCCTGCCTTCTTGAGCTCTCCGAGACTCCCCAGGATCTCGTCAACCTTCTTGTTGAAGGTTTTCTTCATCCCGGAGATCTTCTCATCGAAGGTTTTCTGGACCGTTTCGGTTATTTCCTGCACGAGTTTGGCGTTCTCACCTTGGGTATTTTTTTCTCCCAATCGTGTTTCCTCCTTCCCAGAGCGTGTCTCACTTAGGGCTAGTTGGAAGACCTTATCTTGTAGCCTCTCGACCTCTATCTCTAGGTCGTAGACACGGCCACTCAGCATTGACAGAAACTCCCAGACGGCCTCTCTCTCCTCCTCCCAGCTATACTCTCTGTGCTCGGCGTAGTAGGCTTCGGCGGCCTCGATGGCTCGGATGAAGACCTCTCCCGCCTCGCAGGAGGCATACTCCTTCTCGATGCTCTTAGCGGCCGCGCAAAGCTTGCGAAGTGCCTTAGCCTTCGCGGCCGTAGGAATATCGGTCTGGGGAAGGCGCTGTATAGCGTTAGCAAGGTGTGGTTCGTCGATGTCGCCATCTTTGTCCTTGTATGGCAGATGCCTCAGGCTTCGAGGCTTCGTCTTTGCCTCCTCGTCCTTCTCCCCACCGGATTCGATGTAGGCGAAGGCTGAGTCAGGGAGGTCGTTGATGTATTTGGTCGTCCAAACCGCTTCGACAATCTTCTGCAAGATACCTTCTCGGGGGATGAATCCTACGTTCTCTTTCCAGATGGCCTCGGCTAGATAATATTCCTCTCTTGGAATCTTCTCTAGCTTGAGGTCTCTGAGAGCGCAGGCCTCCCCGAGAACGTCTATGCAGAAGACCTCTCGGGTTTGATTCATTCGGTCTACCTTCTGCCCAGAGTCTTGTGACTGGCTCTGGGTCTCAGAGGTGGCGAGGGTCTCGCCTAACCGGGTTAGGGTCTCAACCACTTCGATGTGGGTCTCTGGGTCTCCCAGCTCTACGCCGGGCGGAGTGATGAGGAATCCGCGGCCGACGAGCTTCTGACAGGCGTGGCCGCCCATAATCGGTGGTAGGAAGAGGCATCCGAGCTCCACTGAGCCTTGAGAGATCTCCCCGTCTCGGATCTGCTGCCAGAGGGCCGGGGCTAGCGGGATG
Organism: Candidatus Geothermarchaeota archaeon; assembly: GCA_030601715.1. Lineage (GTDB taxonomy): Archaea > Thermoproteota > Nitrososphaeria > Geothermarchaeales > JAUWBL01 > JAUWBL01. Next base: position 5,681 of record JAUWBL010000052.1, read on the forward strand.
TGGCCTAGTAATTCGAGTTGCTTGTCCTCTTCTTCGGCCCAATAGATGTGGCCTACAGACTCCTTGTCTTCGGGGCTGTGGCTGGTGCCGAAGTAGATTGGCTGATCTATGAAGGTTCTGGCTCCTCGAATCAGTTCGTTTGCCGTGTATTCGGTGAGGTTCCGAGTCATGCCGGCGTGGAGAGCCACTATCTTGATGCTGAAGGGCGGCAGCTGGAGGCTGTCCTCGGCCTCTATGGGGGCGAGCCAGTTGAAGGCCTCTTCCTTAGTGCATAGGATCTCTCCTGTGAGACAGATGACGGCTGTTACCCCCGTCGTGAGTCTCTTCGAGCGGAAGCTCTCGCAGGCCCCTGGATCGAACTGTCGGAGCCTGTAGCTGTTCTCCGTCTTGTGGACCTTCCCGGCTTTGAAGTCGTGTTCCTTAGCCCAAGCTAAGGCTTCGTCGCGGGTGAAGTGTTCCTTCGAGAATATGAGGCTCTGAACCTGGCCGTGCCGGGACTGCTGCTCGGTGACGGTTGACACTACTCTGCTTCCTCTCCTTCGGCGGGCTCTTCCTTGATGAGCTCCACTCCGAACCTCTCCAGCATGTTGCGCATCTCTTCCGCGGTTAGGTAGGTCTCGCCCGCCTTGGCCTGAGCCTGGATGATGTCGATCAGATCCGTGAGGGTGACTTCTGGGGTTTCGACGCCCCAGTGGAGGCGCACATCGGCCTTCAGAGGATCTATCCCCTCTTGCTTGATGATGGGCCAGAAGATCTCCCGCTCCACGACCCGCTTGAAGAAGCGCTGATACGCCGTGATCTTCCGCTCCAGCTGGGCCTCCGCGATCTTGACCGAGGCCTCCGTGTAGCCCGGGGTGATGAAGAGGCGGAGCACAGGGTTTCGCAGAGCGTGGAGGATCATGTTGTTGACGTGGCCGATGAAGGCGTCGTAGCGAGCCCGGGGATCCATGGCCTCCTGGACCACCTCCAACTTCTTGTTCCAGGCGGCCCGCTCCCCCGCGTCCATCTTCCCCAAGACCCTGGCGAGGGCGCCGATCTCCTTGTCGCTGGCATCCTCGGACACGTAGACCGAGCGGGGCATGTAGTGGTGCAACACACGGCGGATGTCGTCGTCCATCTGCGCCTTCAGGTCGAGGAGGGTGGGGACGGTGTACTTCTTGGTGGTCCCGTCGAACTTGACGGTGTATCTTCTCTGTTCCATGAGGTCGTGCATTATGCCCCGTCCGAAGGCCTCGGCGTCCACCGCATTCCAGCGCCAGTGGATCAGCTCCCCCGGCTCAAACTCCACCCTCGTGGCCCCCCAGCGTTGCACGATCAGGCGAACCTCTCCCTGAGGGGTGCGCTGGATGGACTGTATGCTTCCGATGGGGAGGATCTTCAGCCGGTCTAGG
>JAUWBL010000043.1 GCA_030601715.1 Candidatus Geothermarchaeota archaeon
TTGGAGACAGGGTTCAGTTCCGAGGTGAGGTGAATTGGAACGATCTTCCCGGGCTCTACAGGAGGGCAGATATCTTCGTCCTTCCCTCCTATTGGGAAGCAATGCCCCTGACTCTGCTCGAAGCCATGGCATCCGGCCTACCGTGCATATGCACGGACATAGCCGGGGTTACACAGACAGTGACCCACCACTCGAACGGTCTGCTGTTCAAGCCCGGAGACCATCGCAAGCTGGCCGACCACATCGTGATGCTGCTTCGGGACGAAGCGTTGAGGAAGAGGCTCTCGGATGGGTCTCTGAAAACGGTCGTCTCATTCGGCTGGGACAGAGTCGCTGAGAGGTACCTCCATCTGTTTAGAGAGCTGGTTGGACCTCATCCCGGGAACTGAGGCCTGAGAGAATGGTCATCCGGAGAGTATCTTCTCCAGTCTCTTGGCAGAGTTCTCCCATGAGAATCTGTGCAGCACGATCCTCCTAGTAGTGGATCTGGGGATAGCCGATCCCTCTGTTTTCAGTATTCGTGTCATCGCCTCGGCCAGGGAGGAGATGTCTCCCGTAGGAACGAGGATGCCTCCCTTGGTAAGGTGTTTTATCTCTAGAAGAGCGGGGATGTCGTAGCCAAGGAAGGTGGTGCCACAGGCGAGAGCTTCGAGAGGAGTGAGGGGAAAGGTTTCGAAGAGAGATGGGTGCAGAAGGAGCCTCGAGCTTGCGAGCGCTTGGAGTCTCCTTTCACCCGTCAACTCGCCGAGGATGTGGATCCTCGAACGTGTCTCAGGATCTAGTTCTCCCACAAAGGCTGCCAGCGTAGGCAGAAGCGAACCCGTGCCCACCATGAGGAGTTCCACATCGGGGACGCGTCGAGAGGCCTGCAGGAAAGCTTGAAGAGCTTCTTGGGCACCCTTTCCCGGGACCATCCTGCCCATGAAGAGAACGCGATTTGCCTTCTTGTGGGTCGTGACTTGTGAACACGATTCGGCATCCACACCACCATGTACGACGTGCACCCTTTCTTGCTCCAGTCCCAGGTTAGCGGCCATCAGGGTTCTCCTGAGATGCTCGCTAACCGCTATGACTCCTTGCACATCCTGCCGAAGGGCCGTCGCCTCCACCAGTGTGCGCAGGACTCCCCTACTGATGCCCTTCGTCTCGACGCCGAAGCGCAGGCCATGGAATCCATGCCAACTGGGGAAGAGGGGAGCCGCTCCCAGAGCTCTTGACACCAACAGGGAACCGTATGTGGGCAGGTAGGAGTCGAACCTCTCCCTAAGCAACGGCCCAGGGAGGCCTGAGACCCGCGACAGAAGCAGGGGAGCGTAGGCATGAGGTTTGTGTACGGCAGGATATCCTACCCTTCGGATCGTGTAACCACTCTCTTCCTCGCTCCGTTGGTGTGGTGTGCGGTAGGTGAAGACCGTCACTCGGTGCCCTCGCTCGGCCAGTTTGACGGCCACATGGTGGGTCCATATCTGCATCCCTCCTATGTGGGGCAGGAAGTAGTCAGGCAGGAAGGCTATCTTCATGGTTGATGATACCGGCCCTGAGTCGCTGTCATCGATTCTAGGTCTACGACAGTAACCAAACCCTTTCTCTCCTTAATTGCACTAGGTCGATCATGGATTGCTTGCCATGATGGAACCGCTCCTCTACATCGCCATGCTACTGGCCGGTTTTGGCGTGACCTACCTGGCGACACCTTTCGTGATGAGAGGCGGGCTGGAGAGGGGACTCACAGGAAGGGACCTCCACAAGCATGACGAGCAGCAGGTGGTTCAGATGGGAGGGGTATCCCTGGTGATCGGCTTTGTGGCTGCCGCCACTGTTGCGGGCCTTCTCTCCCTCGACGACAAGACCATGCTGGCGATTATTCTCTCATCTGTTCTCGGAGTTCTCATAGGCCTCATGGATGACCTCTTCAACCTAAGGAAGAGTATCCTCGTGGGCCTGGCGATCTTCGCGGGAGCACCCGCTGTGACCTTCCGGCTAGGATCACCCATCATCCACTCGTGGCCCGGCGGCCCCGTCGACCTGGGACCGATCTTCTGGCTTCTCGTCCCTCTCACATTCGCGTTCCTGATGAATGGTGTCAATATATACGCAGGATTCAACGGCTTGGAGGCGGGACTCGGTCTCATCACAGCGGTCTCCCTGGGGTTCTCGTCTCTCATACTCGGATCCCTCGAATCAGCCATCGCCCTCTTCGCCCTGTCCGCCGTCCTCTTGGGGTTTCTGCGATGGAACTACTTTCCCGCCAAGATCTTCCCCGGGAACTCAGGCACGTACTTCGTAGGTTCGATAATGGCATCGGCAATCATCGCGGGCGACATAAGGCTAGCCGGTTTGATAGCTACTCTTCCCTATCTCCTCAACTTCGTCCTTCGACTCCGGGACAGGTTCGCATGGACCGTGGGGAAGACTGACGCTGAGGGGCGAGTGGTTGCTGAGAGGGTCAATGCTCTGTGGGCCATCTGGATATTCAGGACTCCTCGTTCAGAGACTCAAGTCGTGCTTCTCTGCTGGCTGTTGCAGTTGCTGTTTGGAGTCGCGGCGGTGGTGTTGAGCCTTCAGCTGAGTCTGCCCTAGGTGGGGGGAGCTTGCGAGGTGGGGATAAATCTCGTTGTGGTCACCCCTGGGTCCTGAACTCGTATACGTCCACGTTGAGGTTTGCGAAGGCGTGCCTCAGCTGGGGGTTCCCTCGGAACCCTTGGGCGAAGGGGGCTGCACTCCAAACGGCGACGTAGTCACACCCTTCTTCGCTGCACAGAGCGGACACAACCTCGTGGGGAGAGTAGACGCTCTTCGTTGTGAAGTCGCCGAAAAGGACTGGAAGGTATGCGTACTCGGGTAACGCGACGCTGATCACCCGAATCTCTCCGTCCCCCTCCTCTCCGGCGATCCAAGACATGGACTCGTAGACGTCCATCTGCTTCTCTCTGTTTCCTCCAAGGTCCTGAGAAAGCATCCATGCGACAAAGGGTGAGAGGCTGATCAGCAGGATGACGAATACCAGTGGAAGGATTATGTCTGGGGGGACGCGACGCGGTCCCTGCCTTCGGCTCTTGTGCGGTGCATCTTTCCTCTTTATGAGTGAGCCGGCGAGGGACGGGATCTGCTTGCCCAGTAGCTGGGCGGAGAGGATGGCGGAAGGGACGAGCATTATGAAGCTGAACCTAACGGCATTATCGGGAGCCACAGCGCCCAGCACGAGGCCGACCACGAACCACAGAATCATCCAATCACCGAGTTCGGTTCTCTTCCGCAGGCTTACTGCCACAGCTAGCAGGGTGATCGCGACAGCTGCGACTCCCGATATGGCTCCCATCCAACCCAGGGTGATGAGGGCGGGGAGGTTGGATTGCACGTAGAGCACGTTGGGGTCGTTCTCCGGAACACTTATTGCTCCCTCTGCCACGTACAGAACCCTCGTTATCAGCGTCGGCTTCACCAGCAGTGCGGCCAACGGACCCACGGAGAGGAGCACGGCTGTTCTCAGGTGCGTGATCAGTTTGGGCTTCTTGCTTTGGAGTCTTGTCAGGGCGTAGACCCAGAGGACCGTGAAGAACAGGGCGACGGAGGCGTGGGATAGGGTTAGAGCTATTCCAAGCAGAGGGATCGTCAGGGCGCGGGGCATCTTCGGTGTCTGGAACTTCGTCCTGAAGAGAAGCCACAGGGTGGTGAGGATCAGTACGTCGGCGTAGAGGTTTGGGAAGGTCCCTGAGTCTGTCAGGTGGAGGAACCCGCTTGGAAGCACAAACACCAGGAACAGCGACGCGAGGGACGACACGCTCAGGTTCCTCGTCAGTGTCCGCGTGAGATAGAAGGCCACGCCAACTTCAAGTACCATCAGCAGAGCCGCTAGGATCCGGAGTGCGGACAGTGCGCTGAGGGTGAGGGCGGTCGCCGAGAGAGCGGTGAGCATATGGTAGCCTGGCGGGTACGATGTGCCTCTTATCCATTCGACGCCGCCTGTTTCGAGGATTCCTGTGACCCACCGGGAGTGGGTTATGGGGTCGATGCTATCTGTTCTGTGAAAGATGGGCCAACCGTAGAAGTAGTACGTCACTACTCCTGCCTGGAGCAGCATGACGAGGAGGGCGACCTTGTCAGCCTTGGATATGCTGGGAAGCCGCAGGATGCCCTTCGGAGTAGGGATCTTCCCCGCCCGTCGCAATAGGTATACGCTAGGCGGCAGGAGCAGTCCAGGCGTCAGAGGTGAGAAGGGCAATCCGACGAACGTGAGGCCTACCAACACCACGCTGTTGACGGCTAGGCCCAGCACGAGTGAGAGTATGAGGGACTCGACAACGGTGACCTTCGATGGCCGAACCACCAGGAAAAGGGTCGCGGCTCCCGGTAGAATGACGACCAGTGCCCACCAGAGGATCCCCAGCAGAGCCCACATCGGACGAGCCACCCAGACTTGTGAAAGTCATGGGGCTAGCCAAGGAAAAAACTCTACCGCTTGTTCTCCGAAGTCGCAAGGAAGTACAGGTCCGTCTCAGGGGAGTCCAAGGCTTAATATGCGGTGTCGGTGACCCGAATCTCAGGTGTCGGGGGAGGATCGTCATGTTGAGGTGGATGGTTGTAGCAACGTTGGGAGCGTTCTTGCTCTGGTCTTCTTCACTGGGATACTATGTTCTGCATGAAATCCTGCCGCCGGCGAGGTGTGAGTTCGCGCGCTTAGCGGAGCCCGCCTTGGTTGTCCTCGCTTGTGACCTGGTGCCGACCTTTGACGTGGTCGCCCTGGTTGTCGCCGTGATCGGCGTCGCCTTGCTGATGGGAGGACCTCTCGGCTCTTGGTGGACTCGACGCAAATAGTGTCTGCCGCAGGACGCTCCACCATCCAGGCGAACTGGGTGGAACGTGAAACTCGTACGGCTTTCGTGATGCCGTTTCCTGAACTACAGGGGGAGGAGCATGTTCGAGGCGGCCCTCAACGCGTAGCTCAGACCGATGATTCCAAAGAAGAAGAGGAAGAGTGAGGTGAGTCGGGGGGAGCGGCCTCCCGCCCACGATGCCGCCTTGAAGAGGCCGAGCGCCGCCAGGGGGACGGAGGGGAGGTCGAGCAGGAGCCTCCCCTGAAGGTTGAAGTCCAACAGGGGGAACGCGAAACCGACCGCTGCAACCCACGACATGAGGAGGACAGAGGGGGGATCACTTCTCTGGAGGAGGACGAGGAGGCCCAGGGCGGCCACGCCGAGGAAGAGGTAGTTGGAGTAGGAGCCGCCGAAGTCCAGATACGAGGTGATAGAGAGATTGTCCCAGAACTCGCCCAGCCGGTTCAGTCCGAAGCCGTCGCTCTGAAGCAGAGCCAGAGCTGCGTCCGTCCCGGAGAAGGTGAACAGGCTCTTCAACGCCTCAACCGCTACGCTGGCGAGGACAAGGATGCCGGCGTGCTTGACAGATGGAGAGAGCAACTGTTTTCTTCCGATCAGGCCTCTAACCCAGTAGCTGGCCAGGAAGACCAGCAGGGTGCCCATCATGAGGTTCCACGTCCAAGGGTGGACGAAGAGAAGGAGGGCTGACAGGAGGATGGAAAGGGCCAGGAAAACACGCCCAGATTTCTTTCGCAACGAGAGCACGAACGTCCCGTACAGGGTCAGCAACACCACTAGGCCGAGCCAGTTGGCGTACAGGCCGCCAAACATCCCTCCGGTCATGACAGGGGAAAGAGAAGCGAGAATCGCGGCCAGCGCCGCGTGCTCTTTTCTCTGGAAGCACGCCCACACAAGGAAGTAGGTAGCTAGGGTCAGGGCTACGGCTAGAAGAGCCGGTTGCAGAGCCATCAGAGCCCGGGGGGAGGCCAGGCTCAGAGCGTGTAGGACGAGGAGTCCCTGGAAATAGGCCGGCCTCGTTCCCGCGAACCCTGGGGTGAACGTCGCGGAGAGAGCTTCTCCGAGGTCTCTGGAGGTGAGGTTCGCCAGTTCTGAGTGGTAAATGGGTGTCTCTTCGCCCACGAAGCCCTCCCAGGGCCCCCCTTCGGGGGCGATGGCGTAGGGGAACCATCCCACGAGTACGGAGAGCAACACGGCCCCGATCAGCACCGTCCTGTGGTGTCTCAAGATGCTTCTTCCCTCTTCGCCAAGCCCGAGCGATAGGTCGAGGGTGAGTCGCGTCCTTCTCAGGAGATTCCTGATGTCGGAGATCAGGCGGTCCAACTCGCCGATCCTGACTCTGGAGTGGAACAGGACGGGGATCCACAGGTACAAGACGGCCACAAGGAGCGGAGCAGCCAAGGGCTGGAGGGAGTGGAAGACCTCCATCTCCAAGACCGGTAGGTGCCAGTGAGGGGCTCCATATATTAGTGTGGGTCGGAAGGCGTGAAGCAACCACCGCCCAGCCGCTCCTAATCCCACGGTGGACCACGCAGCTAGGAAGCCCCAGCCCCAGGCCCTGATCACCGAGGAGCGCTCCATCGCCGCTATGGCATGTGAGTCTCTCGCCACTAGGAGGAGGCCTGTGACTATGGAGGCCAGGAGGATGGCTAGGGAGAGGGCGCTGAGGATCAGGGCGAACAGTGTCCAGGCAAGCAGGAGGGAGAGGAGGAGGAGGGACGGGGCGGAGAGTCGCCCCTGAGGCAGGAGGCCTCTTGTGAGGTAGAGGTAGAAGAGGGGGAGGGAGGCGAGGGTCATGATGAGGAGGTCTCCCATCCAGTGGGTGGTGACTGTTGTGAGGAACACCGACTGCTGGATTGAGTAGCTCACCCAGTGGAAGAAGGTCGGAGCAAGAAGGCTCATGACCGCTACGTATCCGGGGAAGGCTGCCACTCCGGCTAGGAAGAGGGCGAACCAAGGGAGCCTTTCTCTCAGTGCAATCAACCACCCTGCCCAGCAAGGAGAGTCAAGGCGCTAGGAACGAAGGACCCAGGGCGTGATGCACATCTTTGACTCCTGAATCTCTGGGGTGGTCTCCGCTCCTGTCTTCCAGACATTGGTTCACACCTTACACAGAGGGCGATGTTTCGGTGCGTGCGGTGTCAACCGAGGCGACGGCGGCCACTACGTCCACAGTCCATTTCTAGGGTTGCTGCCACAGTATGCAGAAGGAGAACGGCAAATAAGGATGCTCTCCGCACAGAGGTTCTGTTGAGAATCGACCTTGTTGGCATCGGCTTATGAGCACCCGTCAGACTAGGTGAAGAAGCGCCTTGAAGGTTCCGCGCCGGCTACGAAAGCTGCTTCCCTACGTTCTGGTCTTGCTCCTGGCAGGAGCAACGGTATTGACCACCATCTACTATGTCCCCCGCCCCCCAGTCTCGGCTGAGGGAGAGTCGCTCCCGAGGCGTGATCCTGGAGATGGGTTTCAGCTTGAACGGGTCACAATCCACATCGACCCACAGGAGAACATCTCCCTATCCATGCTGCTCACGAACAACGCCACCACCCCGGTGGGGGTTGTGGGATGGCGATTCCACGACACAGGAGGCGGCGGGAGCCTGCTAGTCCCGGATGAGCGGATCATCCCTCCGGGGGTGTCCAACCAGCGGCTCCAAGTGCCGGACGAGGTCTTCGAGACCTATTGGAACCTCTCCGACGAAGTGTTCCAGGCCTACTGGTACGTTGACAGGCCCCGGGAGAACGTCACGGTTCTCACGTGGGCGAGCTACCTTCCTCTCCCCTCCCTCGACGCCATTCTGTCCCCCGAGTGGGGTTCCGATGCCGTCGTCTTTCGAGGTTGGTTCTCGAATGGGGTAGAGGTGTTCTCTGCTCAGCCCGGCGAACGGCTTGAGGCCAGGTGGCACATGTTGTTCGGAGGTGGGGGAGGTCTCGACCAGCTCACGGTTACCTTCTACCGAGAGGATGCCCCGGGTGCCGACCTGGGTTGGTCTCGGGAATTCCTGCTCGTCAAGGCGACACCGGGCGAGCAGACAGCTTTTTCCATACAACTCAGCCTGGAAGAGGAGCCTACGG
>JAUWBL010000143.1 GCA_030601715.1 Candidatus Geothermarchaeota archaeon
CAAGATAACAGACAAGACGAGGGCTATCCTTCTGATCAACCCCAACAACCCGACAGGGGCGATCTACGGCGAAGGCGTTGTCCGCCAAGTTCTGGACGTAGCGGGAGAGTATCATCTGCCCGTTATCTCCGACGAGATATACGACCAGATCATCTACGGGAAGGTCTTCAAGAGCACGGCGTCGTTGTCGAAAGACGTTCCGGTCGTTGGCCTGAACGGCTTCTCGAAATGCTACCTAATGACGGGGTGGCGCCTGGGATACGTCTACCTGAAATCAGAGTCGGAGTCGCTCGTAGACGTCAGGGAAGGAATTCTCAAGCTAGCTAGGATAAGGCTCTCCGTCAACAACCCCGTACAGCATGCAGGAGTAGCAGCACTACGAGGCGGCGAACGACACATCCGAAAGATGGTCAGAAAACTTCGCGCTCGCCGAGACCTCTGCGTGAAGCGATTGAGTCGTATCTCAGGCCTGTCCTGCACTCAGCCCAGGGGAGCGTTCTACCTCTTCCCTGAGATTGAAGGCGTCGGCTCCCGATGGAGCGACGACGAAGCCTTCGCCTACCAGCTGTTGGAGGATACGGGCATCCTCGTGGTTCCCGGGTCGGGCTTCGGAGCCAAGGGAGGCTCAGGACACGTGAGGTTGGTTTTCTTACCCCCAGAGGAGCTTCTGGAGGAAGCCCTTCAGAAGTTTGCTAGCTTCATGGAAGCCACCTAGTGTGGAAAAGGAACCGGAGAAACTTCCGCCTAGAAACGCCGGAGCATGCCCTCTCTCTCAGCCTTCATGATCATCTTCACTACCCTGTTCGAAAGCTGATCATTCCCAGTTAGGATCTCCTCAGCTTTCTCCAGCCTGATGCCACGGCCTGCCAGAACAGTCGCTCCGAGTTTGCCCTTACGCGCTACTATGTCAGCTGTCATCGCTAGGTTTCGGTATCTCGTCCTGTCCCCCCTCCCCAACTTCGTCTGCTTCCCCCTTCGAATCAGCCTGACAATGATCCTCCGTTCCCCCTCCGTCATTGTGATCCTTGAGCTCTCGCACAGGGGACACCTCACCTCCTCCGGCAGGGTGTACACGGCCCTTTCTTCGATGTACTTGCCGCAGTCCAAGCACGCAAACCATCTCACCTCGGTGAGGAGCCGAGCCCGAGCCGACGCCAAGCTGAGAAGCTCCAACCGCTTCGGCGAGACATATTCTTCTCGACTCTCTGCCCATCTAAGGCCCACGCCGCTGAGGGGCGAGGGCCCCTCGTACTTCGCAGAATACTGTACACCTATCTCCCCTCCCCGAATCCTCGCCAGTACAGCCAGCGTGCCTTCCATGTCCAGATCCTTTGTCGTGACCTCCTTCAGGGCCTCCGTGAACGCTGGCGTGTCGGTGAGGCTCTTCAACAGTTGGGTGACCATGGACCCCGACATCTCCGCATCTCTCGCCACGGCTCCCATCCTTCTGGCCACCTGGACGAGCCTCCAACGGAGGAACCGACTCTCCTCCACGGATTCATGAACCCTCCTCTCAACCTCTTCCCGGGTGCTTCTCGTGAGAAGATCAGCCACCTCCTGGGGAGAAGCATGGGTGCCTCTAAGGAAGATCCTGTAGGGATCCACGTAGAGTCCGACGGTCTCGGCCCGTTCCTCGGTCAGCGACAAGGCCAAGTATCGGGCTAGGGTCCTGTTGACCAGGGTCCCGAAATGTGAGTGGATCACGACGTTTTCTCCCCATCCCTCGACGACAACCATGAGATCTGTGGGAACGGGATGGCCCTGGGCTGCGTGATCGAAGGTGTCGCGGATAGCCTTCCGGATGAAGCCTTCGTTGCCCGGTAGCTCCTCGGAGAGTTCCTTCGCTATGTCGCGGCTGGAAGCTCCTCGTCGATGGGCTTGCTCGACCCTCCCCCTCAAGGATCCAACCCTCTGAGCCATATCGAGGGGCACCGGTATCTGCTCGCCGACCCAGCTCGGGATGGCTCCCCGAGGGTCGTCATCCGGAACGACGTACACCCTGTCCTTGAATACTTGAATGGTCTTCCAAGCTGAACCCCCCAAGACGAACTTTACCCCCGGGTCACCGTGCTCGGTCACGAACGCCTCGTCCAGGACTCCTACTGGCAAGCCTTCTTTGTCGTTTACGACGAGGTATTGCTTGGTCACGGGTATCATGGAGAGGTGCTCGTAGTAGTACTTGAAGAGACGATCGTTGCGGGAGGGCCTCGCAAAGCTCTGTTGGTCGGAAGACAGCCAGGCAAGCCTGCTGACGAGGCTGTCCATGTATCTAAGAACATCCACCAGCTCTTGCCTTCCTAGCTGGGAGTACGGCGTGGATTTGATCACCAGCTCGTGGGCGTCGTCTGTGCGCCAGTGTCTCTGCACTATGAGCAGCCCCGCCAGCTCGTGGGTCAACACGTCCAGCGGTTGAGGGGGGATGGACGCTGGTTCCAGCTTCTCTTCGAGCGCCAGCTGGGCGATGACTAGGCTCTCGAGAGCGTCGTCGGAATCCATGCACACGATGACACCTCTTGCTGTCCCTCCTATCCTGTGACCGCTCCTTCCTACCCTCTGGACCAGTCGGGTTACCTGCCGCGGGGAGCCGTACTGGATGCAGAGCTCTATCCTTCCCACGTCTATTCCGAGTTCCAGGGAGGAGGTGCATATGACTCCAGAAAGGGATCCTGTCTTGATCCCCGTCTCGGCCCTGACCCTAGAGGGAGCTGAGAGGGAGCCATGATGGACGCTGACGGGGAACTCCATGTCCCAGATCCTGAAGCGGCTCGCCAGGACCTCCGCCGTGGGACGCGTGTTGGTGAAAAGCAGCGTAGAGCCATAGCTCTGAATCAGGTTCCTCATGGCAGCCAATCTCGCCGCCACCTCAGGATAGGTGTAGAGCTTGCCCGCCAGCCGATGGTCTTCCCTCGTCGGCTCCGGAAAGATTAGGTCGAGCTTCATGGTCCTCGCGACGGGGACATAGATGACGTCACATTCCCTGTCGGATCCGACTAGGAAGGCCCCGATCTTCTCCGGACTGCCTACGGTGGCTGAGAGACCAACAACCTGAAACGGGCCCGCGGTCCATCTTAGCTTCTCCAAGGTGAGGGAGAGTTGGCTCCCTCTCTTGCTCTCAGCCAGCTCGTGAACCTCATCGACTATCATCCACTTCAGAGCCTTCAGGTGTCCTCTGAGAAGCCGCCCGTTGAGGATGATCTGCAGGGTCTCGGGCGTCGTTATCAGAATGTCGGGCGGACTAAGGGCCTGACTCCTCCTCTCCCGGACATCGGTGTCTCCGTGCCTCACCGAAACCCTAAAATCCAGCTTCCGGCACCACCACAGGAGCCTGTCGAGCAGGTCCCTGTTGAGAGCCCTCAGGGGAGTGACATACACAAGCCTGATGCCGGGAGTCCTCGGCATCGAGAGCATCTGGTGGAGAAAGGGAAGGAAGGCTGCCTCAGTCTTGCCTGTGCCGGTTGGAGCTATCAGAAGGACGTTCCTTCCTTCGAGGATCTTGGGGATGGCGGCCGTCTGAGGCTCCGACTCCTCTTCGAAGCCTTTCTCTGCTATGAGCCTCCTCACCGGCTTCGCAAAGAGAGCAAACACTCCACGATCCTCGGGAGTTGACGAATCGCCGGTTCTAGGTGATGCCCGCATCCATGACAGCTTGGCGTCCTAAAGTGGTGCATGCAACACATGCGACGCGAAGCCTACACCCCATGTAAGAGAGACACCAAGGCGAGAAAAGAGCCTTCAGAAAGGCATGATAGTGTGATTTCTCGGATTCATTCAATGAGTTCAGACCTATACTGGGCGATTCGTCTTGGTGAATCTTGCACCTTCTC
>JAUWBL010000103.1 GCA_030601715.1 Candidatus Geothermarchaeota archaeon
GGAGGTAAGCTCAACGCATCCTACAACTGTCTGGACTCCCACTTGGGGGGCGGGAGAAGGAACAAGGCAGCCCTCATCTGGGAGGGAGAACCTGGGGACGTCCGTGTCTACACCTACCAGATGCTCCACTGGGAAGTGTGCCGCTTCGCGAATGCGTTAAAGAGCCTAGGGGTCGCGAAAGGAGACGTCGTCACTCTCTACCTCCCCATGATCCCGGAGCTGACCATCGCTATGCTAGCTTGCGCGCGGATTGGTGCCATCCACAGCGTAGTATTTGCGGGGTTCTCGTCGGAAGCACTTTCGACTCGGATGGAGGACGCGGAGAGCCGCTTCCTTGTGACCTCGGACGGCTTCTACCGCCGGGGTAAAGTCGTTCGCCAGAAGGAGGTGGCAGATCAGGCTATAGACGATCTACCCTTTCCCATAGAGAAGGTTGTCGTAGTTCGTCGCTCAGGTGAGCTGGTGCCATTCGAGCAGGACCGGGACGTCTGGTGGCATGACATCGTGGCGGGGGCCTCACCCCATTGTGAGCCCGAGGTAATGGATGCAGAAGACATCCTGTTCATCATGTACACAAGCGGCACAACAGGCATGGCCAAGGGGGTCGTCCACACTACGGCGGGGTACCTCGTCTCCGCCATGGCCACCCACCGATGGGTCTTTGACATCAAGGACAGGGATGTCTATTGGTGCAGCGCTGACATCGGCTGGATAACAGGGCACAGCTATATCGTCTATGGACCTCTCTCCAACGGAGCCACGACCTTGATGTACGAAGGGGCTCCGGATTGGCCAGATAAGGATCGCCTGTGGGCCATGGTCGAGAGGCATGGCGTCAACATCTTCTACACAGCCCCCACCCTCATCAGGGCCGTCATGAAATGGGGGGAAGCGTACCCGCGGGAGCACGACCTGTCGAGCCTCCGTCTCCTTGGGACAGTTGGAGAACCCATCAACCCGGAGGTCTGGGTATGGTACTGGAAGTACATCGGTGGTGAGCGCTGCCCCATAGTGGACACGTGGTGGCAGACGGAGACCGGTGGCATCCTGATCACTCCCTTGCCGGGACTCACGACTCTCAAGCCTGGCGCGGCGACGCTGCCCTTCCCCGGTGTCGAAGCCTCTGTGTTTGATGAGGCGGGGCGTCCTGTGCCACCAGGCAGCGGGGGCTGGCTGGTGATCACCTGTCCTTGGCCGGGCATGCTTAGAACCCTTTGGAAGAACCCTGACCGGTACATTGAGACGTATTTCGGGAAGTTTGGGAATAGGACTTACGTTGCCTGGGATGCGGCGAGGCAGGATGAAAACGGCTACTACATCCTCATGGGACGTCTGGACGATGTCTTCATTGTGGCGGGCCACAGACTCAGCACGTGGGAGCTGGAGAGCGCCTTGGTAAGCCATCCCGCCGTGGTCGAAGCAGCGGTCGTAGGTGTAAAGCATCCGATCAAGGGGGAGGTTCCCTACGCATACGTTGTGCTTCAGGCTGGGCAAAGCTCGAGTAGCAGACTGAAGAGTAAACTGAAGAGGCACGTGGTGCAGATGATAGGTCCCATAGCGAGGCCCGATGTGGTTGTATTCACCCCCGACCTTCCCAAGACGCGAAGTGGGAAGATCATGCGCCGACTACTCAAGGACATCCCCGAGGGGCGTCCTCTGGGGGACACGACGACCCTACGCAACCCGGAGATCTGCGAGCAGCTACAGGAGCTCGTAGCTGGTTCTTGACACGCAGTCAATCTTCGACCAGAATTCGATGCTACCCTGTATCCTGCTTGCTCGCGTTCGCCAAAGAGTCCAAATCAATCTGCTGAATCCTGTTTAGCCTTTACCCTCTTTCCAATACATTCGGGTCTCGAAGTACTTTCTCTCGGCTTGGAGAATCCTCGTGAAGAGGTCGTCCGTGTCCCTGTATCCGTGTCGGAGGATCCTCTTCGCCGTCTGCACCCCGACGCCGTAGGCTTGGAGACAGTAGAGGGCTGGCAACCCGAAGCCTGCCAGGAGTCGTGCGGAGTCCCTCATTCGTTGCATCTCCTTTCGCTCCTGATCGGAGAGCTTCTTCCTCTTGCCGATCTTGTCCACAATCTTCCAGTGCTCCTCCATGGGTATGAACCGCCCCAGCATCCTCCCCCGACACCGCAGACACCTGAGGCGCTCCTCGGTCAGGTTGGAGAGGGTGTAGGGTCCCATGTGCTTCCCGCAGTTCAGGCAGACCAGGTAAACCCTCGACTTCATCACTCTTCTCTTCAGCAGCTCGAGGGCCTCCTTGTCCTCGATGAACTCCCGGTAGGCGGGGGTCTCGTTCCCGAGGAAGTACTCCATCTCCAGCCGCGTCCACTCCGGCAGCACCATGGCGAACAGCTCGATCCTGCCCCCAGCCACCCCCTCTAGCAACAACGTTGTTCCCTCCACGTCGTAGTATCGGGTGAACACCTCGTTCAAGGCCTCCTTCACCGGGGGCTTCTCCTTCAGATAGAAGTACAGGCCCCGTACCAGCTTCCTCCGGTATCGGGTTCCCCTCATCGCCGCCCCCATCCGCTTGCACACGTTCCAGAAAACCCAGAGAAACTTCCCCTGCCTCACCGCCTCCGTCGCCAATATGTCCTCTGCGTTTTCACGGAACTCCGCCACCTTGCGGACCGCCTCCACCACATTCTCCGCCGTCACCGTTCGGGTTCGGTCCAAGAAAACCACCCTGTAGGGACTCGAAGCGTACGCCAGCTCCACCCCGGTCAAACTCTTCACGAGGGTCTTCACCAGCTGGGCCATTGTCTCGTTCACCCGGTCACCCCAGAACGCGTGCAGAATCAGCAGGTTCCCCCCCTCCCCCGCCTTCCACGAGACGGTGACGTTTCCGACCCCCGGCAGCCTTCCGTGGGTCTCCACCAGATCCCCGACGGCCCCCCGTATCTCATCCAGCCACTCTCCCCCATGGATCTCCTCATCGATCGTTTCCTCGCTTATGGCCTCCGCGTCAACCCAGCTCGTCTGCAAGCGTCCGGCCAGTTCCGCCACAACCCGGTCTACCAGCATCATCTCTCCCACCCACTGAGGGATGACTCCCACATCGAAGGTGTCGGGGGCCACGCTGACTCTCATCTCCTCCTCGTCCACCTTCACCACCCTCCACGTCCGCCCGTTTACCAAGATCTTCGATGCCTTATCGCAGTGCTCTCCGACGAAGTCCTCGTCCAGGGTTGCCACGTACTTCCGTTCCAACACGTCTCGCATCCGGTAGCTCACCACCTCCGGTATCGTCGACACGTTCTCGAAGAAGTACCGGATGGAGCCCCTCCTCGAGTAGACCTTCCCACCCTGGAAGCTGACTAGCCCCAGCTCATCCAAGAACCGAAGGACGTCTTCCAGCTCCTCCAGCGCCAGATCCCGGTAGAAATGCGAGCCGTTGACGATCCCATAGATCTCATCCACCCCGATGCCCTGCTCGTTCAGAGCCATGCCCACCGCCTGATGGGCTAGGACGTCGAGGGAGTTTCGGTGCAGAATGGGCTTCTCGATCCTCCCATCCCGCAGAAGCTTGATGATCGACAGAGACTCAAAGAAATCGTCCACCGTCCGCGAGACCACAGCGCCCCGAGCCGACAGCCCGGGCTTGTGCTCGCTCCGACCTATCCTCTGGGCCAGCTTCGTCACTTTCCGGGGGGACGTCCACTGGACCACGCTCCGAACCCCTTGGATGTCCACCCCCAGCTCCATGGACGAGGTGCACACCAAGACGTCCAACTCGTCCCGGTTGAAGGCGTCCTCCACCTCCTCGCGGATCGACGCCGAGAGAGAGCCGTGGTGTGTCCCCAGCCGTAGCTCCGGAGCCTCCATCCTCATCCTCAGGGAAAGGGCCTCCGCCTGCCTCCTAGTGTTGGTGAAGACCAAGGTCTTCCCCGTCCTCCGAACATAATCCACCAAGGCCGTCTCCGCCTCGGTTCTCGACACGCCCTCACGGTCTCGGGGCAGGTAGGTGATGGACGCGTCGAACTCCCTCTCCGGCGCCGCCTCCACTACCCGACCTTCACTTGTGCTCCCGAGCAAGGCGCTCAGGGTCGTCTGGGGATCCCCCACGGTCGCCGACAGGCCGATCATCTGAATCGGGTGCTGCACGCGCCGTTTCAGCCTCTCCAAGACCAACGAGAGCTGGACGCCGCGCTTCGACTCCACCAGCTCGTGGTACTCATCCACCACGAGATGCCGCACGTTCTTGAGGTGGGGGCGGAACGATCTCACGTTCAGTATGATCCCCAAGGTCTCCGGCGTCGTGATGAGGAGGTGGGGCGGATCCCGGACCTGACGCCTCCGCTCCGACTGGGATGTGTCCCCGTGCCGGATCGCTACCTGGATCCCCAGCTGCTCCCCGAACCCCACCATCCGACGAAAGATGTCCCGGTTCAGAGCCCTGAGAGGCGTCACGTACAGCGCTACTATCGGCGTCTTCTCCTCTGAAGTCAGCATCTTCTGAAAGATAGGAAGGAGGGTTGCCTCGGTCTTCCCCATCCCCGTGGAGGAGATGACCAGAACGTTCTCTCCCCTCAGGATGGCTGGAATGGCCGCCGTCTGGATCTCCGTGGGCTCGGCAACCCCGCCCTCCTTCATAAGCGCGACGGTCCGCGGATCAAGGAGGGAGAAGACGGTGGTCATGTGGGATCGCAGATACTCTTGAGTGGTCTGGAAAGAATAGAAGATTACAACGCATATTTCACAGTCTGGGAGCCGTGCTCATGCCCACCACCTTGTGAGCCATCCACCACTCTTTCTCTTTATATGAATCTGAAAGTACATATTCTGGGATCTTGGGAATGAGCGTACCTGCAATATCCATTGA
>JAUWBL010000141.1 GCA_030601715.1 Candidatus Geothermarchaeota archaeon
GCTAGGCACATCCTTGGCTTCTGTTAAGCGCCAAAGCTGTTTGAATACAGAATATGAGACTCCCGGCAGGTGCAACACGTTTACAAGCAGGTCGAGGACGGTCCTCAATCCCAGGTATTTGGGCGTGAAGGAGAGGTTCAGGCCAGGATGGTACACCTTCACTCTGTCGCAATCGTTGGAAGGGGATCCGTCCTTGCGTCTCCCAAGGCCTACATACTCCCCGTTGAGATCTATGACGAGAACGGGGGCGCCATTGGCCGCGAGCTCCTTCACTAGCAACTTCGAAAGGTGAGACTTGCCCGTCCCCTTCATGCCGGTAATGAGGGTCAACCTGCCGTCGAAACGCTCCGCACTTATCGCAACCTGTTTGCCTGAGCTATCTCGGCCTAGGTGCACAATCCTAGAAGTGGTGGGACTTGCCATCTTGAGAACGTCCGCAGAGGATACAACTCTAATTCCAGAACATGCCCTGGAAGGCAAGTCATCTACCCTGGTCGAGAGCTGAGTATCCCTGATCACTCCTCTTGAGACACACGTCAGCAGCTTCACGTCTCTGAGCAACCTCGTGGTTCTGCCCAGATTCTGGGGATCCACAACTCTTTCGCTCTCGTACAAGCCCTCCCTTATGAGCTCTTCGAGCAATCCGGGCACGTCAGCATAATCTATGTCCGCCACTTGCACCAGAACCGCAAGATTTTTCTTGTCGTCCTCTATCGCCAGATACTCTCCCTTAGAAACACGTTCGTCCGGGTAGGCGATGATCCTGAAAACTGCACCCTCCTTGCTCAGCAACCTCATCTTCGACCCCTCAACCTTCTGCTCTGCTGTTGAACGGACCGAAGATTATGTCACGGGCTCTCTCGGAGGGGATGAGGACGGCGTCAAAGAATCTCAAGCTCGCTCTGAGGCCTATCCTCTCTGAGGCAGACAACTTGCACAAGATGTGGGCCTGACGCAACGTCTCAGGATAGCCATAGGCCATCTGATCCGATGAGACAAGGATTTCCACGGATTCAAGGGGTCGATCGTCATGCATGCTCACATCGATCCTGAGCGGAACACCGTCGTGGGAAAGATACCCGAGAAACACTCTACCCAAGACCCCCCTCAGCAAGCGCTTGCCTGTGCTGACCTCCACCACTGCTGGCTTGAGACTCCGGGATAGGGCAATCATCTTGCCGTAGGAGATCTTGAAGAGCTTCGAGCTTTTCGAAACGCCGATGACTCTGTTTCGTCTTTCCGAAGCCCTCCACAGAATTCTCCCCAGCGAGGCAGCCCTCAGCTCAAACTCAGTGGGGGAAAGGGGTCCGTCTACGAGAACCAAAGAGTCGGACGATTCATCCACTGTTTTCGAGAGAAGCCATCTCTCAAGCATGGTCATGATGATCTTAGCTGAGTACCTACTGGTGGGAGTAGGCACTTCGAACCTTCGTTGGGGTCGCGATAGCTCGCTGAAAAGGTCAGACACTGTTTCAGCTGTCATGTAGACTAGTAGTGGGCCGAAACGGTCGACCACGAATCTCTCTCCGGTGAACGTCACCCTACAGACTCTGGCTGCATATAGAACGCCTCTAATGCTCTCTGCCAGCGGAACACATGTGGAGTCGATGCCTACGACCTGCTTCCTTCGCCCCCGACAGCGAAGATGCTCAACTTTCGTCGGCTGTGGCTCCTCCGTCGTGTTGCTGAACAAGGGTCTAAGCGTGTAGGTCGATGAGGGGGCCGAGGGCACCAACACCTCCTGTTTTAGCTTGGTTGTCGTCTGCGCCAGTCTCCCGATTACCCCGTACATGACTTTTCCCCTCCAATCATGGCAAAGCTTTTATAGTGTTCTGGATCATCTTGTTCATGAATACAACAGCGGAATCCTTTAATAAGGTTTGCGCATGCGCCACATGTTCATGAACAGGCGGGTCGAAATGCAGGGAGGAGAGGTCAGGATTCGGCTCAGCGTTGGGGGCGTGGAAGTTGAGCTGGAATGTAGTGAGGATCAAGTAGAACGGGTCGTAAGGGAAGTCTTGAGGGGGCTCAGGGCGAGCTCAGACGTTTTGCAGTCGGGCGTCACACAGACGAGGGGGCAACAGGTTCCCGCGACATGCAGGGACGTGATCGAGGGATTGTGGAAGCAAGGTTGGATGGCCAGGCCGAGAGCTTTGGGTGAAGTGTACGACGAGATGTCGAGAAAAGGGTATCACTACGACAGAAGCGCTATTTCTCACGCTCTGCTGGACCTAGTTAAGGAAGGGAAGCTGACGAGACAGGGGAAAGCGAGAAGATACAGGTACGTTCAGAAGACCCCCATAGATCAGGTCATCAACGTGAAATCTACGTAGGAAGGCAGGTCCGCAGGCTTCCTTCTTTCTTCTATTGAAGCCTCGGAGCCCGGGAGCTCTTGAAGTGTAAGATACCCCTTATGGTCACACGGTACGAAACAGCACCCCTGTCTCTCTGCTTCTCTACCAGACCATCCGCGATCAGCTCACTCAATCTAGAGGAGGAGGACTTAGGTGAACCCAAGGAATTGGCTGCCAGCTGCCGGAGGGGGAGGTAATCGTTCTCGGCTCTTCCGGAGAGAAGCAGGAACTTCTGAGCCACGAGGACACACAAGATTCTGTCGCTGAGAGAGCTCGAGCTGGGTGAGAGTTTGAGAATGATCTCGTTCTCGGGGGTTACGCTGATGTGTTGTGCGATGATCTCAGCGAGGTCCCTTGCGTCGAAGGAGAGAATCAGCTCTTGGGCAAGGGAGAGTTCAGGAATCGTTTTGACGAGCAGGGTCTGGATTTCGCTCGAGACTTGGGTGGGCCGGCCTGTGAATTCGAAGATCTTGCCCTCCCATTCGATTCTCACTCTCAGCGTTCCTTTCTTCAAAGAGTTAAGCCTCCCGTGAGACTCCCGAGGGGAGGTATACGTACACGTTCTGCTCGGATTTGATCCGGCGCAACGCCCCTCGCTTCACGAGCCTTCTGAGGGTGACGGCTATCGTGGATTTGGGGTAATGCACCCCTAGGAACTCCAACGTCCTCATTACCTGCCTGAGGGTCTTCGGCTTAGACGCCCAGTCAGTGGAGAAGAGTTTCTCGACTATTGAAACGGCCGTGTCCCCCGGAGCTATCCGAATAGAGGGGGGAGCCTCGACTTCTTCTAAAGCATCTTCCCCTACTGAACGCGCAGGTGCCTCAGTGGGCTGAGCAGGGGGGGTCAAGGCCCTCCACTTTTCGACGTATTCCATCGCTTTATCAAGGAGGATCATCACATCCTCCCTCCTACCCTTAATCTCCACCTCGTGGGATGCCAGTTTGATCCTGAGCTCAAGGGAGGAATCTGACGAACTCATTCCTTACCCAGCCTCTTCCGAACCAGCTCTGAGACGACTGAAGATTCCGCTCGGCCTCTCACGACGGACATGACTTGTCCCACGGCCTTAGCCAGCACTCGCTCGGGTTCTCCCTCCAGGTTCATGCGCCCCACGACCTCCTCAACTATTCTTTCAATCTCGGCTCGAGGAAGCATCACGAGACCCAATGCCTCTAGACTCTCTTCGACTCCCTTCTCGGGGCTCTCCGACATAAACTCGAAGAGCGACCCAACAGACTCCTTCGCCGTTCTTCCCTCATCGACAGCTCGAAAGATCCCCTCTATCCGTTCCCTACTCAGCTTCGACACATCATATCCTTCCTTCTCCAGGTTTCTGAGGATACCGGTCAAGGACGAGGCAACAAAGGAGGACTTCACTTTCTTCAAGTCCGGAGCCAGTGAGAGGACCAGGTCGTAATGCCTAGAGTCGAAGATCTCCCGAGCCAGCTGTCGAGTGAGACCCATTTCCACAAGCCTGTCGATCTCCACCCTCGGGTCTGTGATAGGGACTGAATCG
>JAUWBL010000184.1 GCA_030601715.1 Candidatus Geothermarchaeota archaeon
CTTGGCTGCTATGACGCCGACCAGGTCTCCCCTGTTTGTCCTAGCGAGGACGCGCTGGCCTAGGAGGACCTGATCCCACCATCCTCCGAGGGTGTTGAAGGTCAGATACCCCGTGTCCTTGTTGATCCCCGACACCACGAACCCTACCTCATCTACGTGGCCCGCTAGAAGGATGTGGGGCCTCTCGCTTGTCCCCTTGGAGACGGCGATGAGGGAGCCGAGCTTGTCGACTAGGATCTCGTCGCTATATCCCTGGACATACTTCTTGACTATTCGAGTGGGCTCCCTCTCGAACCCTGAGGGCCCGAAGGACTCCATCAGCTCCTTCATGAATCCCATGGATTTCTTGTCGAGCAACAGACATCAAGACTCCATTTGACAAGTACTCCTCTTTAATCTGGATGTGGGCGTATGTGCGGAGAAGAACTGGACTGTGGGGGAGAGGAATGACTCGGGAAGAGCTGCTCAAGTTGAAAGCAGACCGGAGGGGTTTTCGACACACAGTGATCGAGCTGGTTGTACAGCCACGACTACCAAGGTTCAAGCCGGATCCGTGGTGAAACGAATATCAGTGTTGCCAACGTTTCGTGGTTATGCAGACGAGGTACATATTCGTCTCCGGAGGCGTCGTCTCCGGTCTGGGCAAGGGCATTGCCACGGCCTCGATAGGCAAAATACTGCAGTCTAAGGGCCTCTCAGTCACAGCCATCAAGATCGACCCTTACATAAACTACGACGCGGGAACGCTCCGCCCGACCGAGCACGGCGAGGTCTGGGTAACGGAGGATGGGGGAGAAATAGACCAGGACCTCGGCCACTACGAGAGGTTCCTCGACATCACGATAAGCAAAGAACACAATATCACAACGGGTCAGATATACCTCGCTGTCATCGAGAGGGAGAGGAGGGGGGAGTATCTCGGACGCACCGTGGAGGTAATCCCTCACATCACCGACGAGGTGAAAGCACGAATCCGCCTAGTGGCTCAGAACACGAAGGTGGACTTCGTTCTCGTCGAGATAGGCGGAACCATAGGCGAATATCAGAACGTGATCTATTTCGAGGCGGCCCGGCAGATGAAGCTGGAAGGCGACCGCGTGCTCTTCATCCACCTCACGTATCTGCCCATCCTCAAGCATCTCGGGGAGGCCAAGACCAAGCCGACCCAGCACTCGGTTAGGGAGCTCCGAGAGGTGGGAATCCAGCCCGACTTCATCATGTGTAGATCCGAGCAACCCGTGGACGAACCGAGGAAGGAGAAGATAGCTCTCTACTCCAACGTCTCCAAAGAAGACATCATATCCAACCCGGACACGAGGAACATTCACCAGTTGCCTCTGCTCCTGGAGAGCCAAGGCTTTGGAGACAAGATCCTGAATAAATTGGGCGTCTCACCCAAGACAAGCGACCTGACAGAATGGAGAGATCTCGTGGAGAGGATGGAGAATCCGAGCAGAGCTGTCACTGTCGGCGTCGTCGGGAAGTACTTCGACATCGGCGCGTACAAACTACCGGACTCCTACGTATCGGTTCTTGAGGCCGTCAAACACGCGTCCTACCTCAACGACGCGAATCCGGTCCTACGGTGGGTCGACTCCAAGAGGTTTGAGAAGGAAGGGCGGGTGACCCCGGAATCGCTTGATCTGGACGGAATAATCGTGCCCGGAGGATTCGGCGCCGCGGGCACGGAAGGTAAGATTCTAGCTATTCAGTATGCCCGAGAGAGCGGCCTTCCATTCCTAGGACTGTGCTTCGGACTTCAGCTTGCGGTTGTCGAATACGCACGAAACATGTGTGATCTGCCTGGGGCGAACTCAACCGAGATCGATCCTGAGACTCCCCACCCGGTCATCGACATCCTGCCTTCCCAACGACGACCGATGGAGGAATCTAGATATGGAGCCACCATGAGACTCGGCGGACAGACGGTTCTGATCAGAAGGGGCACCCTAGCCTTTGCGCTTTACGGGAAGGAGAGGATCATGGAACGGTTCAGGCACAGGTATGAGATCAACCCGGAGTATGTCTCAGCTATGGAGCAGAACGGTTTCACGTTCTCAGGATACTCCGAGACTGACGAGATAATGCAGGTCGGAGAACTCGGCGACCACGCATTCTTCATAGGAAGCCAATTCCACCCGGAGTTCACATCCAGACCCTTGAAGCCCAACCCTCTGTTCGATGGGTTCATCAAGGCATGCCTTCGAACGTCATCCTAGGTAACTCCTATCTATGTTGGCAAAGGACAACGGGAAGCGGCGTTAACAGATGAGACGAACCAGTTGTCTAGAAGCCCCGGTCGGCAAGAGTCGAAGAGGATGTCAGCAAACCTAACCTCGCGAAGGCGTGTGGGGTCAGCCTTGCGGCAGACTTGTTCTTTCAATGGCCGCTGTACACCATCCTCTTTTCTAAGGCGGAGCCGGTCAGGCCGCCTTCACCATTGACTCTTTGGAGTCTGTTACCTGTAGTCTGGCCATGCGAGCTCTGGATCACAGCAAACGTGGTTTGCTGACGGTTTACGTCTCTCTGTGTCGAAGTAGCTTCTCTACTCTGGAGTCATACTCTTGAATGATTTCACCTAGGGTGGGACTCTGGTCCTTGATCTTCTACAGGACGAAGCCCGTAGCCAACAGTACCGCTCCGAGCACCTCGGTTACTATGGGAATCGGGAGCAGTATGAGGATCCCGCCCATGGTAGTCAACCTCTTTGCGAGACTGCTGTCACTCTTCTCTCGAAGCATGTGCCTCAGCCCCGGGAAGTATGACCTGGTTTCTCGGAAAGTTGAGCCCAGGAAGCTGTAGTCCCGGCCCGTTCTTCGAGCGTCGAGTGTCACCTCCCTGAGCGCCTTCAGGCTCCTGGCGTAATCTCTGTCCATTGCAGGCTCCGCGAGTCCGGATGTGTAGGGTCCTGGAAGCCTTATGTCGAGAAAGTGACCGGGAGATTGAAGGGTTCGGACACGCGAGAAAAG
>JAUWBL010000101.1 GCA_030601715.1 Candidatus Geothermarchaeota archaeon
GGGCAAAATCAGGAAAGAAGAGTATGTGGTCATGAACCGAAGGTACATCATCTACCTCATCGTTCTGGCACTGTTCGCGATCACGTTCCACAATGCAGCTCAGTTCTACAACTGGTACTGGAATCCCGTGCTGAATGCACCCGGGTTCGTCGACACGTGGACACACATCACATCGCCTTGGCTGATCGCCGCGCTGTTCTCCCCCCTCGCCCTGGGACGGTTCCTACAGTGGGAGCGTAGGTCCATGTGGTTCTTCATATTCGCCATAAACATGACCGCTGCACTGGGCTGGGAGATCGCCGAGAGCGGCGCTTCTTGGGACCCCGATCCAAACTACTTCAACTATCCCATGGACTCACTCAAGGATATCATCCTGGGTGGACTCGTAGCCACCGTAATCGGAACCTGGCTCTATGAGCGTCTAGTGATTGACGTAGAGCAAGCGTCAACGTTCCCAGGTATCCCCACGAAAGACTCGAAACCGGCTCATTGATCCGGGAACGACCCGAACGCCTGGAACTCAGGTAGGACGCAGCATAACATGGGTCAGGCTACGGTTGGCGTCTCGGACGAGGTTCTGTGCGACGTGAGCGAGATCTCTGACTGCGTCCACAACCGGTTATTCCGCGGATCTAGCCCATAGATCCGTGCCTCCACGCAGCCGGAGATATTCTTTGGGGGAGATTGTTCCTTCATTCCTCGTTGCGGAGTCAGCATGAGCCTTGACTCTCGCAGAGGCTACGGCTCAGCCTGCCATCTGGTAGACGGGTACAAGTCTGTTGACGTTTGGAGAACTCGGCGTGTCTCCCACTTGTGGTTGGGAACCCTTCTCAATCACTTCACTGGGCATTTTTCGGTGGGATCTGGGAGGAAACGTAGCCTTCGTGCAACTTCTTGTGTCAAAGAGATGACCTGTTCGAGGACTAGACAGTCTTGTAGGAAGGAAGGGAAAGGCAGCTCAAGCCCCCGTCACACTTCCGGAACTCCGAATTGTCGATGATTGTGGGCTCAAGGGCAGACTCCTTGAGTAAGGCTTCGGTCTTTGGATACCCACTGGGTACCATAACCCTTCCCTGTCCGAGGTAGAGAACATTGGCTGCGTACATCTCCTCCTTGGGTATCTTGATCAACTTGTAGCCCGAAAAGACATCCAGATCGTCAAAGCAGTCAGGGGCTACTATGAGGGTACGATTGGATACGTAGCTGCATGCACTCATGAGGTGAAGTGTGCTCGTTCCTACAGGGATTATTCTCACGTCAGACAGGTGTCCGGAGAGCTGCCTCACTCCTTCCACGTTCGTCCGCACAGAAACTCCCACGAAGATTGAGTCGTCCGTAACCAGAATGTCCCCTCCCTCCAGCGTACCTGGCTCCTTGATTCGCCTCATGGGCAGCAAGCCGTTGAGTTCCTTCTCTAGCACCCTCTCTTCTCCCCTTCTGGATGCTTCCCCAAACCTGCCGATGACGGCCGTTCTGGCAGTCAAGAGGGCCACGTCTTGAAGAAAACAGGAATCAGGATACTCGTGAACAGGCAGCAACTCAGTCACCGCAATTCCGCTCTGGCGGAGGATTGAGACGTAATCTTTATGCTGTCTTGATGCTAAGGCTAGATCTATGCTCGTCCTCTCAGGATTGTCAGAAACGCAACCAGAGTACCTCCTACCCGGTGGTCGCACGAAAACTCTGTCAAAAGTTCTTCCCGTCATGACCCAGACATCCGCCAGAACGAGCTCATTTTAGGTGCTACTTAGCTCAGTCATCAAGATTTGTCCATATGGAGACGGATATCTACACTCCCACCCGCTTCTCGACGGACGCTTTCTTGAACCAGTGTTAGAAAGCCTTTTGTGCTTCGAGCCCTCGGCGGGTCTTACACCTGTGGTTGCGTACCCAGCTACGCTCACGACTCAAGGGCGAATCTCAGTTCGGAGGCTAGTTCCTCGATGCTGAGGGCCTGCGTTGAACCAGAGGTTCAAAGCCTATACATGAAGGAGGGGTGCCGGGGGCGGGTCTCCCACCTGTGGTTCACTACCCCTTGGCTACTCGAAATTCTCGGGGGGAACCTGAGAGGTGGTTCGGCCGGTGAGAGCCTCATTCATGGTCTCCTCTGACGCAATGGATGCTCGACGGCTCAGATTCCATCGCTCCCATCAGTCTCGGCTTACCCGTTGCATCAAGGGCGAGGTTGTGTACCTCGGTTGAGTCTGAAACCCACAATTATAGAGGGATATCATAAGCTTAGCTGAGATGTCACCTCGGTTCCTAGGAGATCCCAGATTTGAGCTGAAGCGCAGCAAGATCCAGGTACAGCTGCGGATGGACGCAGAGAATTCCGATGCCGACAGCAAGGCGTTCGTGGCACAGTTCTCGGAGCAGATACCTAGGGAGATAATCGAGAAGGCGGAGAGGGATAGTGGCCCAGCCCACCTGCACACCGTTCCCAGGGGAGAATCCGTCGTCTTAACCGTCGAGACGAAAGATCCGGCGGAGGCTGCCAAGACTATAGACAGCTTCATGGAGAGTCTGGACAAGACTTTCGTGAGCTCCTCGCGGTCGCTAGAGGAGTTTGCTGAGGCCTTTGAGTCTGAGTTCGAAAGGATTCTGGAGAAGGAGTAGCCCCACAGACAGGAGACTCATGTAGGGTCTGGTTTTCGTGCGGTGAAATCTAGGAAACCTTACTTTTCGTAAGGTCTGGAATTCAGTTTCCATAGCATTCTCTCCGGTCTTTTCTACGAGTTTATCAGAGTCAGAAGCGGCAAGTGGAGGTGGTAGGTGAGACATCTGACTATGCAGGTCAAACATCCAGGCTATTGTCCTTTCGATTGTGAGAGGAGGAGGGGGGAGATAGAGCCAGTATCACTGCCAAGACTGAAACTGTGGACCTGTGCTTCAACCTAGAAGACATGACAGAACCTCCAGATCTGGATCTCGACTTGCTCCTAATACACACGGTTTATGCCCGCTGTACACTTCAAAACAGGTAGTTGCAGGGAGATGGACTGCGGGATCAGCAGACCCTGGTCAGTTCTCAGGATGGATCTGGAACTCGGGAACCAGCATTCTTCCACCTATGGGCGGAAATTCAGAGTATACTCTATTGGACCGCCATGCTCGGAGATCTTTTCAAACCCCGCCTCGTGGCACCATCGGTTGACTGTTCCTCTCAGTGGATAGTCGGGATCCGGGAGGAATTCGCTTATGGAGAGCATGCCATCTGGCTTCAGAACCTTTATCCGCCATCTTCTTCCTTCAGCATCCCCAGGAAGGGCGGCTCCTCAGTCTAGGTCTGCGAAACCGTGGGGAGCATAGCTGGACGCTGTCCAATACCGAACCGGATGTACGAAGCATATCGCCTTGTGGGGTAGATGTAGTGGTGACGGGAATAGGAGGTCGACTGGATGAGGTCTTTCCCCTTTGTTCAGACAAGCGTCTTTACAGATGACAGATACGCCTTCAGCGGAAACCAGCTGGCCACATTCTGGGACTACGAATCCAATGCAAGGCTGAGCTTCGACGAGATGCAGGGAATCACCAGAGAGATGAACTACTCCGAAACGACCTTCGCTTTCCCGCCAGTCATGCAGGATTGTGTGTCGAAGGTCCGAATCTTCACCCCCGCTAGAGAGATCCCCTTCGCGGGACATCCCACGCTTGGAACCGCCTTCGTACTCAGAAGCAAGATGTTGATCAAGGCCGACCACGCAGCCCTGGAGCTGGGCATCGGCAGAACAGAGGTGGATTTCATCACCGAGGACATGGTGCGGATGGTTCAGAACCCCCCAGAGTTCTTGGGAGAAGTGGAGGAGACGAAGAAGGTCCTGAGCGCAATCGGATTAACGGAGAAGGCTGTTTCCGACGACCACCCCATGCAATT
The DNA here is from genome assembly GCA_030601715.1 of Candidatus Geothermarchaeota archaeon. GTDB lineage: Archaea > Thermoproteota > Nitrososphaeria > Geothermarchaeales > JAUWBL01 > JAUWBL01. Next base: position 3,875 of record JAUWBL010000101.1, read on the forward strand.
CGTCTCGACCGGCTTTCCATTTCTGATCATTCCGTTGAAGTCGCTTCCCGCGGTTCAGAAGGCAGCCCCGAACCCAGTCGCGATTGCACGAGCTCTTGAGGGGCAGGCTTCACGAGCGGTACTCATATTCAGCACGGGAACGGTTCACGGAGAATCCAATGCGCATGCGAGGATGTTTGCTCCAGATGTAGGGGTGCTTGAGGATCCAGCCACGGGGAGCGCCGCTGGTCCGCTCGGAGCATACCTCGAACACCACCACGTCTTGCCCACGCACGTTAACGGAGAGATCATGACAGTGGAACAAGGATACGAAATGCATCGGCCGAGCCGGCTCTTGGTCCAAATGGCTAGAGACAAGAGAAAAGGGAAGATCCTGGTTTCGGGTAAGGTAAGACTGACAGCCGATGGCGTCTTCTATCTCAAATCGCCCAGAAAACAGCAGAGCACCCAACCACAGGTGCAAGACCCGCCCCCAGTTTGGAGGACATCGCGTTGAAGAGGACTGCCCTCGTCTATGCGAGGAACAGCAAACTCGGTTGCGACCTATGCGAGAGCTCGGACTGCATCCACACCCGGTACCCGGAGACCCTGAGGCCGCTACGCTAGACTGTTGGCCTAGCTCCTCGGGCGGAGGCTCTCAGGGACAGGTAGCTGAGAGAATCGTATGCTTGCATTCTAGGGCTTGGAGAGTTCTCGGCGGACAGACACGTAGAGCACGGCGTTCCAGACCGCCCCAATGGGGGTGGCAAAGATCGCTATATACATGACCACTCTGGCGATGTCGTCGGTGATCCACTGCAACAGAAACCGGAGCGAATCCGGCAGAACGTCCGCCAGGTGGGTGAAGCCTTAGAAGGGCTCGCCAAGCTGGGCTTACACGTTCGGATCGACGACGACACGGTCTCGAAGGTGCTGGAGCTGGAGAGGCGGATGAGCGCCATCGACCAGGACGTCGAGTTAGAGGACAAGATCGAAAGCTTAGAG
>JAUWBL010000024.1 GCA_030601715.1 Candidatus Geothermarchaeota archaeon
CATTGTTCTCCCCGATGTATAACAGGCTGTCACGTGTGGTCAGAGAGGCCGCGGCCGTGCGTCCCCCGTCCGCCGTCAATATTCTGTGTTGGGGCGTGCAGTCGAGGTAGCCGTGTTCATGACGTATCCTGACCAGTTCTCCACGGAAAGGTCTGCGGAACACCCTCAGTATCTTTCTCGATTCAACTCTCTCGGTTTTCTCGTTGAAGGATAAGACATGTTGACCCTCTCTGACACGACTCACCGGAACCTCCCGGCCATCTGCTAGGGTTACCTTCACGTATCCGGGCAGACAGATTATGAGATGGGCGGTTTCCCCCCGGATCATGTCGGGGCTGTTGGGGAGGGCCACCAGCTTTCCGCCGTTTCGGAAGTAGATCGTTTGGCGGAGGGCTCGGGAGATGAACAGTCTCCGAAGTCGGCTTCGTGTCAGCTTCTGGATGTGGGGCTCCAGCTTGTCGCGGAAGATGATGGACTGTCGGAGGCTGGGTGAGACGATGATGGCTGTTGGTGCTGATGTGTCGGGGTAGAATCGCTTGAAGCCGAAGAGGCTGAACCACAGGGCCTTGGCCCCAAGGATGTAAGTCTTCCCTGATTGGCGGCATTGGCGGACGGCTTGGCGCTTCGAGAAGTCTCGTAGCAGGGTCACTTGGTAGCTGAGGGGTCGGATGCCGAGCAGCAGGTTGCAGAAGAAGACGGGGTCGTCGCGGAGGCGTCGAAGTATCGGGACGGTGTGGAGGAGGTCGAAGAGGAGTTCGGGGTATCGGTTCAGCTCATGGGCGAAGGCGTAGTCCTCAAGGGCGTGGGCGCGGATGTTTTGGAGGGTCTGCTGGCGTAGCGTCACTTGTTCATCCCGTTCACGAAGAAGGCGGAGATGAGGCTTCCGGAGATGAAGGTCATGGCGTTGAAGATCGTGTCGTTCCACTCTTGGAAGACGAGGATGTGGATCACCTGCAGAACCGAGAAGGTAACGAAGAAGAGAATGCTGAGGCCGACGCCATAGACTAGGCCCTCGTTGGGCGGGACGACCGCCTTCTCCACCTTCTTGCCCCGACGCCGTACCCGCCGGATCTCCGTCCGAGTCAGCGCCTTCCGTAGCCAATCCAGCATCAGTGCTTCCCTCTGCTTCTCGCCTCTATCAGGACCCCATTCTTCACTGTCTTCTCTAGGAGAACCTTCTCCTCTCCGTCGGAGAACTCTATGATTCGCTCGGCCCGCTTGATCTTCAGGCTTGGAATGGTGACCAGGACCACCTCCTTCTCCTGGATCTTAGAGACAACCTCCTGGAGAATCGTGATCTTCATGACGATGGCTAGAGGCATGCTCTGAACATCTTGAACCGTGCTATCCGTGTCCTCGACGCTGATGAGGATGTGGGGCTCGTGGTACCGTTCATCCTCATAGACGCCGATGAAGAAGCCGGGGGTGTGCTTGTAGGTGCCGATGACGCCGTTGGGGATTCTTCGCTCGGTGTGCACGTTCCGGGTTAGGGAGGCGTCTATCCAGATCACACGGATGAGGTCCCTCTTGCGAAGCCTCTCCAGGGTTCTGAGGACCTCTCTACGGATGTGGGGCCACTTTCGCTTCCCTCTAGCCATTCTTCACCGCTTCCTCAAGCTCCCGCCGGTACTTCTTGGGCAGCTTTTCCAACAGCTCGGAATAGTCCTCATCGCCGGTTCCCGTCTGCTCCCGGAGTCGGAGACAAGCCCCTAACACGGCGCCTACATCTCGGGCCGCCTGTCGTCGAACGTTGGCCTTGTTCTCTGCGTCTCTAGCGATCTCCACCAAAGCCTCCGCCATCTCCCAGAGGATCCCCTCGGCTCGATCTAGTCTGTCTTGCTTCACTAGGTCGCCACCTGCTTCGGAATGATTCTAGCCATCTTGATCTTCGCCGTCTGGCCGGTCGCAGCCCCTGCCTGCCCTTGGAGCTCAGAGTCGACGGACGGAAAGGTTAGCGCTCCGCTTCTCTTCCGCTCCGGAGTTTGGCTGGTCGACTGCAGCTCGCTTCCCGGAATCGGTGCGTCCGCCGTCTTGTCGTATAGTCGCGCAAACGCCGTCTCACCCGGGTTGGGTGTGTATAAGACGGCTTCAAAGTAGGGCGTCGGTGCTGGGTCGTAGTCGTTGGGCTCCCAGAGGATAGGTGCACCGTAGTCGCCCCAGGTGGGGACGAGCTCCAGGGTGACGGTTGCTAGGACTGTTCCTATGGCGGCTGCCTTCTCTATGCTGTAGAGGCGGAACTCGTATTCGTCGCCACTTATCCCCGCACTGAAGCCAACCGCGAAGGCTTGAACGTAATACTCGCCCGATGGCACAGCGATCTTCGTGTTCGGAGCCGTGTTGCTGCCGTTGTCGTCGTAGACCGAAGAACCGGGGTCGAAGACTCCGGACTCACCGCAGAGATGACTGCTTGAGTGTGCCGCATCGTCGGCGAAGTTGGGGTTGTCCGGGTTGCTGACGGTGTCGCTGTCCGGCCCGGCGGAATCCAGGTCGTTCCAGCTTCCTGCTGGCTGCTTAGTCTTGGTCCTCCACTGGATCTTGTTCTGCACGTCGACGCTGGCGACCGTGACGTTCACCGTGACGTGTAATAGGAGGGCCGTTGTCTTGACATGGTCCGTTATCCCTGTATCGCAGGCAGCCTCGGCGGTGTCGTCGGCCTCGTTGTAGAATTGGGCTCCCCCGAGGGTCTCGGCTCCAGGGCTCTCAATCGTTATCGTGCAGACCAGGGTCCCAATCGCGGCTGCGCCGTCGAGGTCGTAGAGACGGAACTCGTACTCGTCGCCTAGAATCGTGTTCGTGAAGGCCAGGGCGAAGGCTTGAACGTAGAACTCTCCCGCAGCGACGGATTGCGGAGTGTTCGGGGCCGTGTTGCTTCCGGCGTCGTCGTAGACGGAGGCTGCGGCCTTGAAGGTTCCCGCTGGTGAGCAGGTATGTGAGTTGGCGTGTGCGGCATCGTCAACGAAGTTGGGGTTATCCGGGTTGTCGACTGTATCCTCATCAGGTCCATTCGCGCCGAGGTCGTTCCAGGACCCTGCGGGTTGCTTCGTCTTGTTGCGCCACTGGAGCTTGTTCTGAGTGGTCTTGGAAGCTACTGTTATGGTGACGGTTGGATGAATGACGAGGGGTGTAGTGCGGGGATGACCCGATACGCTTCCGTCACAGGCTGCCTGGGCCACGCTGTCGGTCTCATCGTATATCCGAGCTCCGGTGAGAGTGATGGTCGGGCCGGCCAGTATGGTGACGGTGCAGGCTAGGGTTCCTATGGTCGCCGAGTCCTCGATGCTGTATAGCCTGAACTCGTATTCGTCTCCGGCGATGATGTTGGTGAAGATGACGGCGAAGCCTTGCACATAGAACTCCCCGGAGCTGACGGATACGGCCGCGTTGGGAGCCTGGTTAGGCGTGCCATCCGAGTCGTCATAGACCGAAGCTCCGGCGTCGAAGGTCCCAGCTGGAGAACATGTGTGCTGGTTGCTATGCGCGGCGTCGTCGCTGAAGTTGGGGTTGTTGTATGATTCAACCTTGTCCGAGTCGGGTCCTTGGACCCCTAAATCGTTCCAGGCTCCCGCTGGCTGCTTTGTCTTATTCCTCCACTGGAGCTTGTTCTGAATGTTCTTGGAGCCGCCGCCCGTCACGGTGACGGTTGGGTGTATGAGGATTCCCTCTGTCTTGGGGTGGCTGCTTATGCTGGCGTCACATGCTGCCTTCTGAGAGGAGTCGGCCTCGTTCCAGAGCTGAGCCCCGACTAGGGTTTCTGTTGCCCCCGAGACGGGGTCTGGGTGAATCAGTTTCGTGTCGTATGTCCCTGGGTCTGGCCCGTCGTAGCAGACCCAGTTATCCCGAGCGCCCTGGCTGCGGTAGACCTCGATTCTGAGATATTCGCCAGCCGCGAAGTCGACCTGAGCATGGGCTAGGGCCTGGAAGCTGTATTCCTGGCAGCCCGTATCCTTCGTCACAGCGAGGTCGACGTCTAAGATCGTCTCTAAGACACCGCAGGTAGAGTTGCGGCGGGTGACGATGACCCTTACCTTGTTGCCTTGTCCGCCCCCGGCCGCTGTCGAGATGTGCGCAAGTACCGTCCAGTCTCCCGCAGCAATTGAGCGAGCTGTTTCCTGTCTGGCCCATTCTACTGATGAGTTGACGAGTATGGTTCTGGTCGATGAACCAGGGGTCTCACTCAGTAGCTTATCTATATTGCCTGAGCAGAGCTGTTCCGCGTCTCGGAAATACCAGGTCTCAACCATCTCTCGGCTCAACTCCCTCCATAGACTCGCCGCAGGGTTTCGCTCTCCTCTTCCGGATCTCCTCTTGGACTCTATCCGATCTCTTCATCTCGATACCTCTCAACTTACACCGCGATCTTCTCGAACTCAAAGTAGCCGTGATGGATAGATCGGTTAGGAGTTCCTCCCGTCGCAAACGAGTGCCAGGCAGCGGATACCACCAGCTTCCCTGCTCTTAGCTGGGGCTCCGTGTCTGCGACAATACCGAAGTTTAGTTCAAGGATGTCGGGGTTGCTCTGTGTGTAGAAGCTGGTCCATCCACCCTCCCATACTCCGGACTGTCTCCGCCTGTAGACAAGATCATATGGCGCAGAGGTTCCTATCGAGGCAAGCAGCCAGATTTCGTCTAGTTCAGACACTTTAAACGTGCAGTAGGCGATGCGGTCCGAGGCCGCATTAGTGAGTTCCTCCTCGTTTCCCCAGGAGGGAGGCAAATAATCATGTTGACGCTGAACGGAGGATCGCCTTCCCGTCGCATGGAAGGTCCCCCCGAAGGCGTGAATTACCTCACCGTGTCCATGTTTCCATCCGTCGGGGTCGACCCAAACGTTGCCGAGATTGGGCCAAATCTCCTCCAGGGAGCCCGCGACGTCGTTGATCACGGTCTTGGTGTGCTTCTCATACCCTGGGTCTTTGAACCAGATGACTCGGATGCCGCCGGAGGGTATCTTGGCTGCTCGAAGCCGATGTTTGTTGACGCCTGTGTTGCTGTTTAGGCTTATTGGATAGGAGGGGTCAAGGCTCCAGGTTTCATCGTTCGGGAATTGGTTGCTGTTCTTGTAGACTCGGACATGACTCGACCAGCTTGGAGCCATCTTCCAGAAGACGGGGTAGAGATAGTTGTCCTTGTCCCAGACGAGTCGGGGATAGTCTGCTTGCTGCCCGCTGGCTGGCCCGATAACATACTGCCAGGATGTTATGTCGGTGACCGTGCCGTCGCCGTTGAGGGTTCCCCGCCTGTATCGCATGTATTGATCAGAACCAGATGGTGTCGCTCTGGTGTTGGCCCAGTAGACATAGTTTCTGTCGGGTGAGGGAGTAACACACACTTCTCTCTGGACTTGGGAGGGTTCGAGATTCTGATTCTCCGTCCAAGTGACTCCGTCTGTTGAGGATAAGCATCTGAGGCCGTTGTTGTTGTAGATGCACCAGAAGACCCAGAATCGGCCCTTCGCGTAGAACGTCGCAAGAATGTCTTCTATGCTTGCGCTGGCTAAGATGGGGTCTGTGCTAAGAGCCCACTGGTTGAACTGGTATCCGGCGAAGGCTTCCTCCGTCGCTCCCAGAGGGATGTCGGTTATGGCTTCGGTTATCGGCATCTCTATCACGCGGGGCTGTAGGTCTCCTCATGCTGGCTTAGGATGATGTGAAGTTGCCTCTTGGTGATTCCGACGGTCGGCACGGCCCCAACCAGGGTCCACATGGAGCGCACCCGGGGAGAATCCTGGAGGAGGGGGTCCCCTCTGTCTGCCCATCTCTCGATGAACTCGTTGCTCATACCGTGGGGCTCCCGAGCAGCGATCTTATGGTGGGCTGTCTGAACGTTCTCCGCCTCAGTGCCGTGTGGATCGGGGCGCGGATGCTGCTGTTGAGGCCCAGGACCGTCGTGTAGCTCTGCCTCTCACCTTGGCCCTCCACTATGTGTCGGATCTCGTCTAGGCGCAGAGTGACCGAGGAGGCTCCCAACTCAGCGGAGTTCAAGACAACCGTGTACCCTGGGTCCCGGTAGCTCGAATCACCGTCGATTGTGATCATGGACTCCTTGAGGGGGTCCTGAACCTGGACGAGCTCCTTGTCTGCTAGGCTCTGAAGGTCCGCGTCGGCTGTCACGTCGCGGCCTACCACCAGCTTCTCCAGGAGGGGTGTCCCGGCGACGCTGGCCGTCTTGGTTCTTACTCTCCGGAGATGGATGTTGGCTAGTCGTAGGTCTCCGCCGGTTGAGGGCTGGGCCGTGTCGGGTGTGATGGCCCACTGAACCCAGTTGATCTTGGTGGGGCTGCCTACCGTGTTCCAGCCGCTAGGGTCCTTCGTGGGGAGCTCATACTTTAGGCGTTTCCAGGTCGCTGAGAGATCCCCTATGATGTCTCGCCACCAATACACCCCGGGTCCTGAGGAGTCGTAGAGAGCTAGATCCACGGCTCCGTCTACGGAGATGTTGGTGAGGGCGTCCTTGTGGAGGAACTCTATGCTCTCCCAGTCGGCCTCCGTCACGTTGAGAAGGAAGTCTCCATAGACCTCGTCGGGGAACTCGAAGATGTGGGAGACGGGAGGCGTGCCGGTGGGCTCTGCTTTCAGTGCCTTGTCGGCCTGCTGCTCTCCGATGTTGATCTTGCTGAGGGTGACATAGTCCGTATACCAATATCCGGTGCTGAGGTCCTCGAGCCAGGCGTTGACGTCGTCCAGGGGGTTGGTCTCCAGATACATGTTGCTGGCTCGAACCTGTCGGTAGCGCTCCCGGCTGCCCTCCGGGTCATAGAAGCCTCGACGGATGTCCGTGTCGGTGACGGTCTTCCCAGTGCTCCGGCTCAGGAGTAGAAACATCTGGAGGACCTTGTCCTCGTCGATGAAGAAGTCAACGCCGCCTATCTCGGCTGCTCTCTGCAAGGCCGCGAAGGGCTCGGTGTGAACGAAGTTGACGTTACAGTCTATGGATATGTCAGAATCCACGCCGGTGTCCGTGAGGCCCCAGGAGCCAACGGTGTTGAGGTGACTGACAAGGTCCTTTCCGACCTGCATGACATCGGCCGGACTGTATTCGTAGTCCTTGCTGAATCGGGGGCCCTTCTTTAGGGCTAGGCCTCCCCAGCAGCGGCCCTGGAGACGGATACGTTTGAGGCGGCCCTCCCCCACGGAGTCCAGGACCCTGGGGGCTCCCTCAATCATCCCGGTCATCATCTTGACACCGTCAATCTTGATTTGAACCTCTCGGAGGCTCGTGACGAGGCCCTGCTTCGAGCCGTCTGAGTCCTCCATCTCGACCATGAAGCTGCCTATGGAGTTGAAGGCGCCGTAGGCTATCTCGGCGTGGAGGACGTCTCCGTATTCGTCGGCCGCTACGACTCTACGGACTTGGACATCGACGGGGCCCGGCATCTATCGACGGGCCACCTCCTGATCCAGGATCCAGAGGAACTCATCCACGATGCGTCGGGCGTTGACCTGCTGGGGGAAGTGCATCTCGATCTTAGAGACGCTTATCGTCCCGGCGCCGCGGCCTGCCGGCATAACTATCTCCCCGGCCTCTAGGTGAGCGAGGCCCGTGTAGGGCATGATTCCGCCCCGCTGGAATCCTGGGACGTTCTCGCGCAGCCACTTAGCCGTGCCGCCTTGTGGGCCTAGTCCGAGTAGATTCCAGAACCAGCTGAAGACGTCGACGGATTCGCCGGCCTGGGTCTTCCTGGTTTCAGCTATTCTCTCCTTTCTGGCTTCCCCGGCCACCTCCTCGAACGTCTTGAGGCCGGTTAACATTTGGATGATGTTGCTTAGGTCTCGCATGAAGTCGGCCAAGGGGCCCGCCACGACCTCTCCGATCTGAATACTCAGCTCCTCCCATGCCGCGCCCATCTCGTCCATGGCGAACTGCGTCGTGCCCTGAAGCTCCTCAATTCGACTGTCGGCCGATCCCACGGCGTCATTCACCGCGTTGATCTTGCCCACCATGTCACCGAACCCAGTATCCGAAGCGTCTCTAATGTCGAAGATTGAGTCGGCGAGCTTCCGGGCTCGGATCTCGGTAAAGACAGAACCCAGATAATCGCTGCGCTCCATCTCGGTGTTCATGCCTTCAAGATTTCTCTGAACATCTGCGAGGATGTCGACGAAGGGCCGGAAGTTTCCCTCAGCGTCGAACAGTAGATCTCCGAGCTCGTCCTGTCTCTTGACCAGGCCGTCGAGGGCTCTGGCTAGGGCGGTTCCTCCTATGGCCGCGGATTTTTGCTGGTTGCTAACCTGCACGAGAACGCCTAGGGTCTCTTCTAGGGTGAGGCCGAACTGTTTCGCCGGTCCGGCGGCCATCAGGAATCCCCCTATGAGGTCCTCGAAGCTCGTGATAGCGAGGTCGTCGGCCACGACCAGGGCGTCAACGATGCTGACGGCTTCACTCGCCGGGATGTTGAAGGCGTTCATGGCCAACGCTAGGACCTGAACAGCCTGAGTCGTGTCGATGTTGGCCAGTTTAGCCAGTGACAGGGCGGCCCCAATCGCCTGAGCCGAATCCTCGGCGCTCACACCGGCCTTCGTCAAGGCTAGGAGTCCGGCCGACACCTCCTCGGCTCCCACGGCGAACTCTACGCCTAGGGTCCTGGATAGCTTGGTGGCTTCCTCACGGAAGGCTTTCAAGGCCTCCCCGCTGAGGCCGCTGGCTTGGCCGGCTCGCACTAGGTTCTCCTCGAAGCTGGCGAAGGTTCGGACCGCGTCTTGGAGGCCGCCTACCAACCTGTTGATCGCGGCTACTCCGAAGTATGCTCCGATGACTCCCCCGGCGATTGATCCGGCTTGGCCCAGGGCTCCGAATCTCTGACCTAGGCCCTGAGCTCGCTGGCCGACAACCTGGAAGACGCCGGAGGCCTCATCTATGGCTCTGATTCTGATCTTTACCTCGGGGATTTTTCTTCTCCTCTCATCTCTCCAATCCTGGTATTAGCCGTCGGAGATGCTCGTAGAGAACATCCCCCACGGATCGAAGACCCACCTCAAGGGCGGGCCGTAAAAAAGGTTGGGGACGCATGTAGCGTGTGCCATGCTCGACGTAGCTGGCGTAGGGTGCTCGTGCCTGGATCGTTAGGAGATTTTTTGAGACGTCGGTGAATATGCTGCTTAGGAGTCGCCCCGTTCTGACGGGGACTCTGATCTTGGCTTCCTGCTCTATGACTCGGGCTAGGGTGTCGTGTAGGCCTCTGATAGTGCCCGGCATCCTGGTGTTGACCATTCTCACCATGTCGGTGACTTGGCTGACGTCGGAGAAGATCTCTATTCGTGGCATCTACTCCTCCATGATGGGGATTCCGAGCTTCCTGTAGGTCCGGAGAGCGCTGTTCCTAACGGTGCCTTGTTCCTCTTTCTCTTCGGCGAGGGCGCTAAAGTAGCGTGATAGCACTCGGCGGTCGAAGAGGAAGCGTCTAAGACTGCTCCCCTCCATTCCCATTAGGTCGCTTGGCCTCTGGTGTAGGAGCAACGCCATCTGCGCCGCGTCTCTTGAAAAGCTCTTGGAATCGAAATAATCGCGCCTCGGCCACCTCGTCGGCTATCTTCTGCGTCATCTTCTGGATCTCTACGGCGACCCTGGCTTGATGTGGGGGGTCGGGTGTCTTGTCGCAGCAAGCTCTGA
>JAUWBL010000107.1 GCA_030601715.1 Candidatus Geothermarchaeota archaeon
CCCTTTCTGGCCATCGTGATGAGACGGGGCAACACCGTGTCATCGAAGAAGAGGTCTCCGTACACAAGCAGGAAATGCTCGTCGGCTACGGCATCCCTAGCTGCGAGAACAGCATCACCTGTGCCCCTCGGATTCTCCTGAGTAACGGAAACGACACTTATGCCTGATGCACTGGAGACCTCCTCAAGAAAACCCTCTAAAAGCCGTTGTCGTCTTCCTCCGACGACAACCACAATCTCATCCAGACCGCAATCGACACTCCTGTCGATCACGTGTCCCAGAATGGGGTGGTTCGCTACCCTTAGAAGGGGCTTAGGAAGTTTCCCTGTGAAGAGATTAAGCCTCTCACCCTTCCCCGCCGCTAGGATTAGCGCTTTCAACGGTGATCTCCTCCACCACTCTAGGGGCCTCCAGAAGTTTCACTTTCATGATCCCGACGTGCCTGAGGGGGCATATCTTTCTGGAAGAGCCGTAGATCTCGGCAGCCACCTTCTCGAAAAGAATCTCCTTGATGAAGGCGTCGCTAGCCAAATCCTCACCCTTCCTTCGAATCTTCTCGTGCATTATCTTGCGTATTGCCTTCATCCTGGACTTGTTGATCCTTCTGATGGTAAACGCAACCGCCGCCAATCGGTACTTGAACATGTCTTTGGTCGTTACTCCTGTTGTGCCCTCCACCAGCGTCGTTCCCCTCATTATCAGCGACCTGAGATACTCCCGAACGTATCGATGACCGGCGTACACGGAGTGAGCCTCTCCGTCCACAACTTTGTGGATCTTGAGATTGAGGATGATGTTCTGGTGCTGCAGGTCCTCTGTGAGGTCATAGAGGAGCGGCTTGTAGATTCTCCCAATGAGGCTCTTGTCGTCAGATGACCATACCTGGTGAAGTGGCATCCCGCCTAGGCTCTCGGGGGCGAGAATAGTATAGGTGCTCTTCTTTCTCTTCCTTCTCTTAGCCTTTCTTCTGCTGGGCATGAATTTCGCCGCTTTCTCTCATCAAGCATAGAATATGGACGCTATTATTCCGGGCCTGTTGTGTCGCCTCTCTTCCTCTCAGAGGTTTCGTTCCTTCAAAGACGAAACAGTTGCCGTGGCGGTTCTAAGGTTTATCATCAGGTCATTCCATGTCCTGGCAAAGGTGCGTATTCTCGCTTTCCCGCGTAGGTGAACAGTCACGGCTCCCTCTTCCGGGGAGACCTCCAATGTGAGACCTCTCGGTATCCCGACGTTGTCGGGGGAGAGAGCCCTGACTATGGCCTCAGCTTCGCCCACCTCCGCCCTGAGCCTAGCCTGCATTTTCAGCTTCAATTCTCGCCAATTCCTCCACACATACCTGAGTGATCTGCTCTATCGCAGTCTCAGCATTCTCCGAGGGAATGGTCGCACCAGCGGCCATCTTGTGGCCTCCTCCTTCTCCACCGAGCTTGGTTGCCACCTTGGATAGTATTCTCCCGAGATTGAACCCCTGGTCTGTCAGTGGCACAGGGGCTCGGGAAGACACCTTCAGACCGCCATCGGCGGTGTCGGTGAAGATCAAAATGACTTGGCCATGATGCACGGGAGATTTCGAGAGAACCGTCGAAACCGTGCCCGCAAAGTTCTCGTCGATGAATCTGCGCCCGTCCACAACCATGACCCCCTCTCTGACGTAGAAGCTCTTTCTCGCCTCCTCAAGTTGTGCGGCGACCTTCGCTCTCTTTTCCTCCACCAACTTGCTGACTTCTAGAAGAACCTCGCCTCTGCTCCCGGCTGCTAGGAGTAACCCGAGCTCCGCTCTTCGCATTCTGCCACATGCATTGAGTAGTGAACCAAACTCGTGGGCAACCGCAAGAGAGGATTCCGCCTCGTCTGGAAACACGTAGGTAGTCTCCATGAAATCGGAGCTCCGAATCTTCGCTCCCTTCGAGGCTGTGTGTTCTACAACCACTCTGACGATCTGCTCCTTCTCTTCCTGGGTAAGTTCTGAAACGGTTCTCCATCTGTTCCCGTCTCGAAGTGAGATCCCCTGGGACGACAACAGCGAGACCGCGGTGTCCTCGCGCCCAGAAAGGTCGGGGATGTAGGGTGTGTCAGTCCAGCACAAGGCTTTGTGGATGGGGGCGTTGGCCAGCCTGAAAAAGGCGAAGTCCGTCCTTCTTTTCACCGTCCCTTCCTTCTCCGCCAGGTCAAGCAAGAACCGATTAACCCCGTCATCCGCTTTCTGCATGTCGGCGACCATTCCGACCACTCCTAGCCTCAGGGGGTAGGAATCATTGTCATCCGTCATGAAGAAGGCTAGAAGGGCTGCGAGCACAGCCGCACATCCATCCCTGCCTCCGTCTATGTCGTGCAGCTCGGGATTCACCAGGACTATTTCGTCCCTTTCGGGAGGAGGGTGTTGAAGCTGATGGTGGTCCAATATGAGAGCGGTCTTGCCATCCGGTATGCCCGCGTCGACAGCGTCCAGATGGCCAGTGCCCAGATCTGTGAACAAGTATACATCAGCAGAAGTTCTAAGGAAATCCTGGAAATCCTGCCTAGTCAGGTCGGCCGTTATCCTGAAGCAGAAGTCCATGTTCATTCTGACGGCGGAGCGTAGCATGATGCCCCCAGAGCTCAGACCGTCGGCATCATAGTGGGTGAGAAATGCAAACCTCTCCTCTCGGAGATCCAACAGAAGTTTCGCTGCGTCCTGAAGCGAATCTATGAGTCTCTGGACATTCTTCAACTCAGGTGCTATTCCAGCTGGGCTATGAAGTTCTTGTACCTCCAATCTGAGGGCAGGCGACCAACGCGCTTGTAGTATTTGGACAGCCTATGTAACTTGGCCTCGATTCCCTCTAGGGAGTGCCTGTTCTTGGCATCCGAACGGTGTCGCCGAAGATGCTCCACGAGACTGTGGGCCTTGTCTAGTAGGTTCAACAGATCCTCTGGCATCTCAGGAGCCGTCTCAGCCTCACTCAAGAACTCGACCAGCCTCTTTCCGGTCACTTGGTGAAAGGACGGCACCCCGTGGCGGTCCCTGAGGATTACTCCGATCTCGGAGGGCCTGGTTCCCTCCCTAGCGAGTTCGATGGCAATCTGTTCCACAGTCTCAGGAGTTAGATCCAGCCACTGTGGAGTCTTCGTGGAAGGCGGCCTGGTCGAACCAGATCGTCCTCTGCGTCGTGTGTGCATCCGAGCCAAGCAACGCACCTTCGCCAATGACTTGGGTTCTACATAGTATAAGCATTTGAGCCGACAGATGGATCCGACTCTTGCCAAGAGCCTATCTTCCGAAGCGTCTCTGACGATGCTGATATATCCGTATGGCTCTCATGAGGTCTATGCTCCGGAAACTAGGCCAATGTGCATCGATGAAGACGAGTTCGCTGTAGGCGGACTGCCACAAGAGAAACCCGCTCAATCTCTTCTCACCGGAGGTTCGGATGACCAAGTCAACGCTGGGGTCTTCGAGGTGTGAAGTGTACAGGTACTGCTGGAAGAGGTCTTCGTCTATCTCATCGAGTTTCACCCGCCCTCCGAGGAGGTCTTCCGCCATCTTCCGGGCCGCGTCAACAATCTCCTTCTTCCCCCCATAAGCAACAGCTATGTTGACCACGAGCTGGTCATTCTCCTCCGTCTTCATCTCGAGCTCCTCCATATCCGCGAGCAGGTCAGGGGGCAGGAGTTCTTTACCTCCTATCATCTTGAACCGCACACCGTCTCGCATGAGCTCCTCGTCGGCCTCTGCTCTCGCCACCTCTTCCTTTAGGAGGTTCAATAGTTCCTCAACCTCCCCCTCAGAGCGGGCGAAGTTTTCGATCGAGAGCACATACAGGGTCAGGATCTTGATGCCTAGCTTACCACACCATCTGATTAGCTGCTCCACCTTGTCTGCCCCCACATGATGGCCTAGATAGGGATTCATGCTTCTTTGGGACGCCCACCTTCTGTTTCCATCTAGGATGACGCCGATGTGTCTTGGGATCTCACCCTTCAAGATCTGAGAGGTCAGCCATTTCTCGTAGACTGAGTAAACCCCTACGGTCCGCAGCAGGGTCTCCAGCAGCTCGAGATCACCGCCTCATTCGACACGTCTTAGGACCACGTAGGCGGCCGCGGAGGTCAGGAATAGGACGGCGACGCCCAGCGTGATGAAGAAGAACAGCGTCTCGTATCCTCTGGCTGGCTGTATCAGCACTTGCGCTACCTCATTGCCCACGAAGTATAGGACTATCATCGTGACGGAGAACATGATGTACCTGAGGATCGGACCTTCCCCTACAACGATGTTGCGTAGCAGAATTCCGGAGAAGAAGATGACAATGCCAGCAAGGAAGTACAGGAGAAACCCTTGGAGGAAGGTGCCAGCGATTCTTGGAGCGTATGCCGCGCAAAGACTTGAGTCTCCTAGACACTCCTGCCACTCGAACAAGGCGTTCAGGCTCGTGTAGGAGAGATATGTTCCAGTGCCGGTTGACAGAACGGCCGTTGTTGTTGTGAAGGCGTACAGAAGTTCAACTGTGGGTGCCTTTCTCAACGACGTAACGTACTCATCAATGCCGAAACCATGAACAGCCATAGCCGCTCCGAATATGCTCAGGATAACTATCGCGGCGTTCAACCCCACCACTGCGAGCAACCCCGCCAAGAGCACGGCCACGCCCGGTATGCCCACGAAATATATCCTGTAGGGAGATTCAGTCCAAATCATCCTAAGGTATCTTCCTAGGATCAGGTAGGTCTCCTCTACGCTTCTGCTGTGTCTTACC
>JAUWBL010000112.1 GCA_030601715.1 Candidatus Geothermarchaeota archaeon
ATTCCGGAGTTCACCTTCGCCCTCTATGACAAAAGGCGCCGGCGCGGCGTCAAGGATCTGCTTGACTCATATGCATTGCGCTTCTCCATGCACGCCCCATATCTCAACATGAACATCTCCAGCCTCAACAACGACCTTAGAAGGGCATCGATCAAGACTCTGCTAAGAAGCCTGGAACTGGCCTCCTATCTCGACATCGACATGGTCAGCACCCATGTCGGACGGCTCTCGAAGGACCTGCCAAGACGATACATCACGAAGGCCGCTGACGCTGCGAAGGCGAGCCTACGGAAGTTGAAGAGAGCGTCTGACGAGGAGGGGATCGCCCTCACCATAGAGAACGATCACAAGACGACCGACCATCTGCTAGCCGGCTACCCAGACCAGATCGAGGGCCTTGTTCAGGAGCTGGACTGTGGCTTCACCCTAGACCTGGGTCACGCCAACACGCTGGTGGAACCCACGCAGTTCATCGATGCCCTTTCAGACAGGATCGTAGATGTCCACCTACATGATAACCATGGCGGCTACGACAGCCACCTGGCCGTGGGGGAGGGAAACATAGACTTTAGGAGGCAGCTCGAGGCCCTCGAAAGGGTGGGATCTCAGGGCCCCCTAATCATGGAGCAATACAGGCTACAGGACTTTGAGATAGGATATGGCAGGCTGAAACACATTGCACACTATGTGACAGACAAGGATCTCGCGAAGCCTGCCTAGACATGATATCTGAGGAGGAAATCTGGCCGTCTTCAGTTCATCCCTCTCTCTGTGCGTGTGTGGGGAATAGTTGACGGTACGGCTTGAGTGAAGTTGTGAAGTCTTCACAGCGTATGTCGCTACTCTCTGACAAAGAGGCCTATCCTCATCTTGGTTTTCCTTCCCTCTCTGCTCGACCTGCCTAGCGAGGGGAGGCATCGCCTTAGCGGAATTCATGAGGGAATGTCGTAGGATGAGACTGTTGCGCAAGCTGTATTTTATGCTCACGTCCCGACGAAGAGCAGAAGGATCTTGGGCAAGGCCTTTGAGGTGCGGGGCTAGATGGTGGGCCTTAGGGTCTAGCCTCTGCTCTTCAGGCTGTGCTGCCTAAGCAGTGCTTCTTCAATTCGTCCTGTCCTAGCTATTCTTCCGTAGATTCGAGAGCTCTCTCTAGGCTTTCTTAAAAGAGTCTCATAGTCGACCTCTACAAGACCGAATCTCTGCCTGAATCCCCTTCTCCACTCAAAGTTGTCTATGAGGCTCCAATAGAAGTATCCTCGAACGTCAATACCTTCATCCAGCGCACGTTTCACTTGCAGGAGATGTCTTGAGATGTATCTGACGCGTTGAGAATCTTCGTGTGTCGAGATCCCGTTCTCAGTTACCAGCATAGGCTTTCCTATCTCCTCGTAGTACCTCTTGAGAATGGAATACAACCCCTCAGGGTACACTTCCGAGCCCATGTCCGAGATCTCACTCATGGCTGGAGGAGGGGCTACAGCAGCCCCGTAGGGTTCTGACGGCTCGCTCTTTATTCTCGATCTCGAATAGTAGTTTATCCCCACAAAGTCGACGCAGTCTGCGATGTCACGGCCTCCTAGCACATCTGGCAGTCTCAGATTCCTGAAGGTCTCAATGTAGATGCCGTTGGCATGCCAGTCGGCGATCTCGGCCGCCTCCTCATCTCGTGGAGTCGAAGGTTTCACAGCCTCGACGAACGGTGTATCCAGTATTGGTCCGACCGTGGCCTTCGGGGTTTCTTCCTTTATTATTCTATATGCTTCGGAATGGGCAACGAAACTGCCGGCCAATACCTTCCTGTATGATTCGGAGCTCTTTCTGAACGGGGGTTCGACTCCACGGAGATAGGCAGACTCGGCGTGTCCTCTGAACTCGTTTATGGGACCCCATGACATCACCCTGTCGCCAAATTCTTGGGCGACAACCCTTACGTATCTCTTCCAGTACCGAAGGTTCTTCTCCTTCTCGAATCCCCCACCCTTGGCAAACCATATCGGCAGAGTGAAGTGAAGAAGGGTAACAAGCGGCGCAATTCTGCTCTCCAACAACAGATCTATGATCCGAGAGTACGTGCTCAAGGCTTTCCTGTCGACTAGATTCTCCCGAGGCATTATCCTTGACCACTCGACAGAGAAGCGGAAGGAAGGGTACCCCAGCTCGGACATAAGCTGTATGTCGTTTTCATATCTGTTCCAGAAATCACAAGCCTTGTTGCTTCTGTAGGGCAACTTTCCCTCCTGCTCCGCCTGCCACCAATCATTGTTGAAATTGTTTCCTTCAATCTGGTGTGCGGAGGTTGCCGTACCGAATATGAAGTTTCTAGGGAAGTTAACACCTTTCATCTGGTTTCACTCAAGGTTATCGCTTGCATAGAGAGTGGTTAACCCAGGAGAAGTTTGGATTTCTTAGGCAGCAACAACCCTATCGTGTTCGGTCATAACGAAAGGTCTCTAGAGAGCTTAAGGGTTCAAGGCCATGACCCAGGGGGCCTGATCTGGAACCCCTGTCAACCGGCATCAACACTGGTTTTCCTCCTATTGGGTCCTTGTCGACCCGTCTATTCGGCGCCGGGAGGACACTTTCGACCTGAACCGAGGCGAAAGTCCCAGGGATGTTTCACTAACTGGAGAAATTGACACGGCTTTCACTGGAGGGCTCTCTAGCCGCCTCCTCGCTTCGCCAAGTCGGCGAAGAGGCTGAGGTAGTCCTTGAGGTGTCGGGTGATGAGGAAATGTCTCCTCACGTGTTCGTGCGCCTTTTCGCCAATCTGTGTTCTCTCGTTGGGGTGTCTGAGCAGCCACAGGGTTCTCTCAGCCATCTCCTCCGTGGTGCTCACCAGAAAGCCCGTTTCGCCATGGGTAATCTGGGTCGGAATACCGCCAGTGTTGCCTGCCACTACAGCCCGCTCCTTCCACAGAGCTTCGGTTACCGTCAAGCCGAACCCCTCCCGGACCGATTTCTGAAGGATGACATCGGAGGCCCGTTGAAGAGCGTTAACCTCTAAGTCCGTCAGATTGGTCTGGAGATGGATGTCTGGGTCCTCGCCGGCGTATCGCACCGTCTTGTCATAGTAGACCGCTCCTTCCGGGTCATCGGTGGCCATGGAGCCAATCATGAGCAACTGGAGGTCGTGGATCTCCCGCCTAGCATGCCGATAGACATCCACGACGCCCAGTGGATCCTTCCAAGGATCGTATCGTGAAACCTGAGTCACCAAAGGTCTCTCCGGATCGATTCCCCTCTTCTCCACGATCCTGGCCACGGTGGCGTACTCTAGGACCTTGTTCTTCTCCGACAGGGGGTCTATGGAAGGCGGAATTATGGACACTGGCTTGTGTTGGAGCTCTCTTAGGACGTAGTCCCGGAGGGTGAAGATCAGGGCGTCGTACATCTTGACGAATGGTGAAAGGAATCGCCACGTCGCCTCATAGGGCTTGGAGAGGTCGATGTGACACCTCCAGGCCCACATCCCTCCGTTGCCAGGAGTGAACTTGACGAGAGCACAGGGCTGCGGGTCATGGATCACCACGAAATCGCGGTCAAAAGGTATAGCATCCGCATTTGCCTTGTTGGTGGCAAGGTAGGTCTCCTCTTGATGCGGCTCGATATCTACTTCTGTGCCATGAAGGGCGTTGTGGAGCCCTTTAGTCATCTGGAAAAACTCTGGGGAGCCATCTAGCACCATCCAGTCGACTTCGAGGCCTACGTCCTTCGTCAGTGGAACGAGCCTCGTCAACATCTCTGCGGGACCGCCTCCGTAGGCCGTGGCGTTCACATGTAGCACCGATCTGCCTTGCAGATCCTCCGCCATCTGCCTTATCTGGGCTATGTCGTCTCTGCCAGCCACATCCTCATAATCTTTCAGCCTGTTTGCCTCAACCTTCACCAACTGGGCCAAGACCGTTTCATCCCTCTGAATATCAGTGATTCCGGAGGCACCCGGTTTTAAGGTATCTATGATCGTTGCGGAATCCTTTTAAGGCCAGATTGTCTCTTCGATGTCTGAGTTTGTAAGAGACATCTAAGGAGATAGAAAAATGTCTATGGCTATAGGTAGAAATGCTCTAGCGATCTTCGTAGTGCTGCTGATAATCGTGGGAGTCGGAGGATACTACATAGACCCGGTCCCCGAGTCGGGCGCAGACCCTGAGGGAACCTACCAGGAAGGATACGATGAGGGTTATGATGATGGATATGCAGGCGCCCCCAAACCAAAGGAGGACACCGATGACGATGGCATTCCCGACGAGGTCGACCTGTGCCCCGACATTGCGGGAACAGCGGAGTTCAGCGGATGCGTAGGCGAGCTGAGAGTCGCCAGCCTCTGGTCAGGCGCCGAGGAGGCCAACTTCATGCAGGCCTTAGACGCTTTCACGGAGGAGTCAGGGATCCTCATCGAACACTTTCCCTGGGCCGAACCAAACCTCGAAGTAGGATTTCCGACGCAACTCGCCGCGGGGAGAACCAACGTCGATGTCGTAGTCTCCCCATGGCCCGCATGGATCAGGAACCTAGGCGAGGAAGGCCATCTTTTGGACGTGACGGCCGTAGTTGACGCGACGAAGCATGGACAAGGATATCTAGATCTTGTGACGGTTGATGGGAAGCTCTATGCTACCCCGTTCAAGGCGTGGGCCA
>JAUWBL010000035.1 GCA_030601715.1 Candidatus Geothermarchaeota archaeon
AACCACTATTTAAGTGTTTCGCTTGTCTCGAACAAAGGGTTGTTTCGCGACCCGCCAGCAATCGTTCCGATCTGTAGTCGTGAAACCCCTATTTAAGGTTTTCCTTTTTGCGAGGAGGTCGCACTCGGAGCACGGTTCGAGTATCCTTGGGATGTCAACGCCGTCTGCCCATTCTTCAACTTTAAGGGAATCGCAGCCCCCTACTGGCTTGGTAGCTATGACCTTACAGCTCTTTGAACCTCCCCACGAGGGAGATAAGATAACCGTTCGGGCCGGTAAGCTGTCCATACCGCGAGAGCCCATAGTTCCACAGATCGAAGGAGACGGCACCGGAAAAGACATAAGCCCTGTGGCCAAGGATGTCCTGAGGAAAGCCGCCCGACTCACAGGAAGAGATGTTCGCTGGTTCGACATTCCAGCCGGGGAAACAGGTTTCACTCTCACCGGGCAACACCTCCCTGAGAAAACCATCGAGACGATAAGAGAGTACAAGGTCGCCCTCAAGGGACCCCTCACCACCCCCGTGGCGGGGGGCTTTAGAAGCCTGAACGTCACGTTGCGCCAAGTTCTGGACCTCTATGCTTGTGTCAGACCTGTCTTCTACCTCAGGGGGATGCCGAGCCCAATGAAGCATCCCGAGCACATGGACATGGTCATCTTCCGGGAGAACACCGAGGACGTCTACGCGGGGATCGAGTGGCGTAGCGGGAGCCCGGAAGCAGAGAAAGTCTTGGAGTTTCTCAATCGAGAGATGGGTTGTCACATCAGGCCGGGTTCCGGAGTGGGAGTAAAGCCGATGAGCGAATACGCCTCGAAGCGCTTGGTGAGGAGAGCGCTTAGATATGCCCTAGACAGGGGGCGGAGATCCGTGACCCTGGTTCACAAGGGCAACATCATGAAGTACACAGAGGGAGCGTTCCGAGACTGGGGGTACGAGGTTGCCCGAGAGGAGTTCAGGGATCGCATAGTGACGGAAGAGGATCTCTGGAAGCAGCATGGAGGAGAGGTCCCAACTGGAAAGATCGTCGTGAAAGACAGAATCGCCGACAACATGCTACAACAGCTGATAACTCGGACCCCCGAATACGACGTCCTAGCACTTCCGAACCTAAACGGCGACTATATCAGCGACGCCGCGGCGGCTCAGATCGGAGGGCTGGGCGTCAGCCCAGGGGCCAACTTGGGAGATTTCATAGGGCTGTTCGAACCGACCCACGGAAGCGCGCCCAAATACGCCGGACTAGACAAGGTGAATCCGACCGCGATACTCTTATCGGGCACTCTGATGTTCGAGTTCTTCGAGTGGTTCGATGCGGCCAACCTTGTGAGGAAGGCCATCGAAGAAACGATCCTGCAAAAGTCCGTCACCTATGATGTCCACAGACAGATCCAAGGCGGGAAGTTGGTCAAGTGCAGCGAATTCGGAAAACTTGTGATGGATAACATGGACACGCTGACCCCCTAAGCACATCCGAGAGAGAGGGGGCTGAAGCAGGCGAAGACGCGCAGGATCCGATAGGCGACGCAGTGTAGTCCATCCATTGCCGTAGGAGGGTTTCATCTTCATTTCGGAGACTCCTGGTGTCTGCTTGTCGTGTGTTCGATGACCGTTCATCATCGGATGGCGGTTTGGCCGAGGCTTTTACACCTCTTAAGACATTAGCTTTGTCGACTGGGCCGTGTCGTTGAGCGGAAAGAGAGTGCTTCTTCTTGTCGAAGACGGGTACGAGGACCTCGAGTTCTGGTATCCCAAGATCCGATTAGCCGAGGAGGGTGCCGAGGTC
Organism: Candidatus Geothermarchaeota archaeon; assembly: GCA_030601715.1. Classification (GTDB taxonomy): domain Archaea; phylum Thermoproteota; class Nitrososphaeria; order Geothermarchaeales; family JAUWBL01; genus JAUWBL01. Next base: position 1,785 of record JAUWBL010000035.1, read on the forward strand.
GTCGTCGCCGGGATCTCAAAAACGAAGACCTATGGGAGCAAGCACGGCTATCCGGCCAAGCCCGATGTGCGGGTTGAAGACATCGACCCCAAGGATTTCGACGCCGTAGTGATCCCGGGAGGCGTGAGATGTCCGGACCTCCTGAGGAGGCATGAAAAGGTGCTGAACCTCGTCAAAGCCATGAATGACCGCGGCAAGATAGTTGCCGCCATCTGCCACGCCGCTTGGGTTCCGATCTCTGCGGGGATCGTGAAGGGCAAGAGGATGACCTGCTACTTCTCTGTGAAGGACGACGTGAAGAACGCCGGGGCACACTATGTCGACTCGCCCGTGGTGAAGGACGCCAACCTGGTAACATCTCGCCACCCGGGAGATCTGCCCCGTTTCTGCTCCACCATCATCGACGCGCTGAGCTAGGTCACCACAACCAGACGACACGTTGGATTGATTAGTCGATGAGCACCCAGCTTCTCCTCGAGACATCTTTCTATTCCTGTCAGGGGTGTGGACACGAAACCAATCTGTGGGAAGTTGTGAGAAGCATGGACATCGAGACGGCTAGGGAGGCAGGCTATCTCGTAATTGGGAAGAAACTCCTGTTCACCAACTCCTTCCTTGATGGAGTCTTCACGTGTCCTGAATGCTCTACCGATGCCCAACACTCGCCACTTGAGAGAGAAATATAGAGCAAACTGTAACAATCAACGCGAATCTCCGTCTTGTTCCCTCCTTAAATGCGCCTTCCGTCAATCTAGGTTAGTTCATGGATAGAATCGAGAGAAACCTGAAGAACAGAAGGTTCTACGTCGACAGCTACTATGTCCCCAAGCTGAGGGAGCTGGGTTACCAGGAGAGCTCTAGGCGCTACTCCGACAACGATTACGTCACCGTGACCAAGGACAACCTCATCGATGTGGCCTTCAACCTGCTCATCGACTTAGAGACCTCGGAGGGTTTCACCTTCTGCTATGTCCATCTGTATATTGCGAAACCCAATATTCGACCCCCCGACCATATGATCAAGTTCTATCACAACAGGCTCAGGGTCAACGGTGACCAGTTCTGGTACAGGCGGGAGTACCTCAGCCTGATCGAACTGGATGTGTCTAGGATAGACGGAATAGCTAGGGATGACGCCCTAGAGATCTCGGAAATCACGGACAGCTGAAATGTTTCTGATCCCTCTCCTCGGCCAAGAACCCAGCCAGCCTCAGCTTCCCTGATTCTTCATCAGAGCCCTAAGAAACTGTTGCTTCATGTGTCCTTCTCGCCACGACCTGCTTACCGAAATCCCCGATGTGCTGGGGAAGAGCCCCAGCCGGTGGCTTCGATTGGTCTGTCTTCGGATCTCTGGTATCTCCAACCCCTGAGCGCATGGAGACGCTCTATCTGTCTGGGGCTTCCTTCAAGGATGGAATCTTAGGATCTCTCTCGCCTTCTTGTCCCCCAATACATCTGACAGGCGCGTCCTCAATTCGACATCGGAGTGTGTCTCCAGAATCTCCTCCACCTGTTCTCGGACGCCGGGGCTCAGATCGGAGAGAGCGTCTCTCAGACGTCGTTTGCTGTCGACGATGTCTTCTGGCTTAAAGGTCTTTCCCATACCGACCAAGATCCTGAGAGGGACTCAGTCCTTTAACTCTGGGAGCAGAACCGAGCCCTGGACGATCTGACCAAGAGCAACCCTAAGCTGCACAGTACAGGCTCCCGAGCTGGTTCGCACCGGTCTTCTCAAAGGATCGATCCGTTCAAATGCTCCGGGACTTATAGGGGGCACCTTCGAATTACTATGGTGATGCCTGGGATCGGAAGATTAACCTCTCAGCCAGCTTTGTTTCACAGTATTTCTACGATTCATCGCTCGATTCGCTCGTCTGACACGACAGCAGCGTTCAGCTGCAAAAACTAGGGTTTCCTCGCCTTCGCTGGGCTTTTCTGATCCCCGGTGAGATGACGGATCAGGCGTGGTGAGTTTGAGCCGGATCGGGCCGAGGCTGAGGTGCAGATGCGGCAACACGAGGTATGTTTCGAGGAGGGGGAGCGGAGAGGTTATCTGCGCCAGCTGCGGGACGGTGCTGGGGCTCGACAACGTAGACAAAGGCCCGGATTGGCACCGATACGACGATGTGAGCAAGAGGAGGGTTGGCAGCCCGATAACCCTGCTGGACTCGAACTTCGGAGTGTACTCCGAGGTCGGCTCTGCCAGTGACATGGCCTCTCTCTCTACCCGGAGAAGAAGTATCAAGCGTTACGTCAAGATCCACCACCGGGAGACGTCTCCGCTCAAGAAGCGTATGGGGGGCATCTTGGGACGAATCAAGAGAGGTGGTGAGAGGCTGTCTCTCGCCCGACATGAGGTCGAGACGGCCGCCCACATCGCGAGAAAGACGATCCTGGCTGACACCAAGAAACGATGGAACCACAACGCCCTCGCGGCCGCATCGATATACACGGCCTGTCGAGTAAGCGAGAACCCTAGGAAAATCTCCTTCATCTTGAAGAAACTGGAGATCTCCGCTGATGGCAAGAGGGAGGTTAGGAGGGCCTACAGGTACATCGCGAGCCAAATGAACATGCGTCCGCCCCTGAGGACCGAGCGAAGCACCCTGAAGCTGATGACTAGGAACCTGGACCTGACTCGGGAGATCCTCATGATGGCTAACGAGATCATCAGGTCCGGGGAGAAGGCCAGAATCGGGGCTGGCAAGGTGCCGGGAAGCATAGCTGCCGCCTCTGTCTACATAGCCTGCAAGCTGGTAGGAAGGAGGATCACTCAGAGGAGGATCTGCGACGCGGCGAGGACGACGGAGGTAACCCTGAGATCCAGGATCAAGGATATCGTCAACCACCTTTCCATCGAGGTCAGCGTCTAGCGCCGTGTAACTCGACTATGGCGGCGTCGAATCCAGGTTCGCCGGTCTCCTAAGGAACTGTCGCATGAGATTGCCTCTTGAGGAAATAGTTGACGCCGTCACTGTGAAGCTGGACGAGAGGCTGAGCAACCTAACCAAGGATCAGTTACTCGAACTAGTAGTGGCGGCCTCTGGTGGAAAGAACGGAGACCGGTTGGTCTCCTTACTGTCCGACTATGTCCACTTCTCGGCCGTGGAGATCGTGGAGGCCTCCGTTGCTCTGGGAGGAGGGCTTCTTCAAGTCGTTCTCGGCGAGCCGGAAGAAACAACGTACCTCAGGAAGGCCATGGTGGAGTGGTTCGAGAGCCAGGGGTACAGCGTTTTCTTCGATGTGAGGCGCCCGAGAGATGGCAGGCGAAAGCCCGTTGACGCCGTCGGCCTGTTGACCGGTGAGGTCGTGTCGGCTGTGCTCGTCTGCAGAGCAGAGGAGAGAGAAATAGGAGAGGCCTTCTTGAGGGCAGCGGAGCACGAAGGTTTCTGTCACTATTCCTATGTGGCTCTGTCTCCTTACAGCTATGTGGCGAACCTAGATCGAGTGGGCATCGATATGGAGAAGCATCCCGATGTGGGGGTGTTGGTGGCTGATGGAGAGAAGGTCATATGCAGGCTTCGTGCTGCCAGCAGGGTTGACCCTGATAGGGAGGATGTGGAAAGGCTAGTTTCGATCTTAGAGGAAAAGAAAAAAGGGGAGGGGCTGTCCGGCAGTCTCCCTCTACTGTAGGCCCACCGTGGTCAGAGCGGAGCTAGTACTCCATTCCTCCTGGGGGGCCACCCATCCCCTCAGGACCTCCCGGTGGCGCGCTCATGGCCGAGGCTGCTACGACGTCGTCTATCCTCAGTATCATGGTTGCGGCTTCGGTCGCTGAGTTGATGATCTGTTCTTTGACCGACAAGGGTTCTATCACGTCCTGTTTCAGCATGTCAGCGGTCTTGGCATTGAACACGTCGACGCCGAACCACTTCTTCCCATCTCTGTGATCCGACCTGAGCTCCACCTCTATGTCGACAACGTCGAGCCCGGCGTTCTCGGCCAGCGTCAGCGGTATCGTTTCCAAGGCATCGGCGAAGGCTATGGCGGCCAGTTGCTCTCGTCCCGAGAGCTCTGTTGCCCACTCTCGGACCCTGAAGGCGGCTTCCATCTCGGGGGCTCCTCCTCCGGCGACGATGGCGGGTTTGAGGACGACGTCTTTGACGACGCTGAGGGCGTCGTGGATGGATCTCTCGGCTTCGTCGACGACGCGTTCGCTGCCTCCGCGGATGAGGACGGTGACGCTCTTGGGGTTCCTGCACCCCTCGATGAACACCCACTTGTCGTCCTCGATCTTCCGCTCCTCCACCAGCGCGGCGAAGCCCAAGTCCTTTTCGGAGAGGTCCTCGAGGTTGGTTACCACCCTGCCTCCGGTCGCCCTCTCCAACTTTTCCATGTCGGATTTCTTGGCTCGGCGGATGGCGAGGATTCCCTCTTTGGCCAAGAAGTGCTGGACGGCGTCGTCTATGCCTTTCTGGCTTATGAGGACGTTGGCTCCGGACGCTTTGATCTTGTCCACCATCTCTTTCATCATGGCCTTCTCCTCGTCCATGAAGAGCTTCATCTGTTCAGGGGAGGAGATGTTGATCCTGGCGTCGAACTCTGTTTTCTGGACTTCTAGGGCCCTGTTCACGAGGGCGATCTTTGCGTTCTTGATTCTCTTGGGCATCCCTGTGTGGACGACCTCCTTGTCTAGAACGATTCCCTTGACGATGTTGGTGTCCGAGATGCTTCCTCCGGGTTTCTTCTCAATCTTTATGTCATCGAGGTCAACCGTCGGAGTCTTGTCCCTGGTTTCTTTCACAGCTAGAACCGCCTCTACTGCTAGGTCGGCTAGGGCGCCTCTGTCGCCTGCCACCAGCTTTGATCCCATGGCTGTGGCTGCCACCTTCTTGAGGGGTTCAGTGTCCTCAGGTTTCACGTCGATCTTGATGCTGTCCAAGACTTCCAAGGCTTTCGCTGCTCCTTGCTTGTAGCCGTCGATGATCACGGTGGGGTGGATGCCCTTCCGTATGAGGTCTTCGGCTAGCTCGAGGAGCTTGCCAGCGAGAACGACGACGGAGGTCGTCCCGTCTCCCACTTCCGTGTCGACGGTCTTGGCTATCTCCACCATCATCTTGCCGGCCGGATGTTCGATGTCCATCTCCTTGAGCATGGTGGCGCCGTCGTTGGTGATGGTGACGTCGCCGAAGCTGTCGACGAGCATCTTGTCCATCCCCCGAGGTCCCAGAGAGGTCCTCACGATCTCCGCTACGAGCTTCGCCACTTGGATGTTCCGAGTCTGGGCCTCGCGGCCCCGCGTTCTCTCTGATCCTTCCTTCAGAACGATTATCGGTTGTCCCGTTGTTGTTACTGGTCTACTCATTTCTCACATCACTTCTCCGTTCACGTTGTTCTAGGTATCTCTACTTTGTCATCCTATAAAATAGTCTGAGCGGTCCAGGGAAGCAGGAGTTCCTATCTCCGAGAAATCCGCTGCGTCTTGCCGAAGGTTACACTCCGCTGATAAGCCTGTGAACCCTCCGGCTTGGCAACGGTGTGTGAGTAGCTCCGATCAGACGATAGCGTGGTTTGATGCCCAAGTTGAGGAGCAGGCCTGAGAACAGAGGAGGCTTCGAGAAGAGGCTACAGTCTGCGCAGAAGGCGCTGGATCTGCAGGGCAGCAGACTGGATGTCTCGCTGGTTCGTCTGCGAGAGAAGGAGAACAGGTACCAACGGGAGATCGCCCATACCCTAGCGAATCGACGACGAGACAAGGCGATCCTCTTTGCCAACGAGCTAGTCCAAGTGAGAAAAGCGATCCGGTCTATCCAACAGGCCAGGTCAGCCACCGAACAGATCGCCTTGCGCCTCGGCACCATTCGGGAAGTCGGGGACTTGACGTCCGGCTTAAGCCTCGCTTCCAACGTTCTGGACACGGTGAAGACAGAACTGGGAGGAATAGCGTCCTTAGCGGACGCCGAGTTGAATGCCATGGCAGACCTCACGACATCCTTTATGCTGGAGGTCGGTCCGTCGGAGGAACTTGACCTCGACTTCTCGGCCACGAACGACGACGCTGAGAAGATCCTGAAGATGGCGAAGAGAGATGCGGAGCGTAGCAGTCGAGAAGCCTCGTCAAGTTCCAGTCTTCCATAGTAGCCGCCTCAAGAGAGCGAGCTTGACATTTACTTGGCTGTTGTTCTTGGCCGTTGGCAGAATCATCGTCTTCGTCCTTAGCGGTACCTCTGGGTGTGCATACTAAAGAAGAAACCTGTGGTAAACGGAGCTGAATCAGAGGCTCCAAACTCCTTGGATTCCTCGTCCTACACTGTCATGAGTTCGGGTGGTGAAGAGAAGCTCCTAGCCTCCGAGAGGCGACAGACGCCGTGTAGGAGACGACGAAAGGACCGATCCCTTTCTGCGAAGGGATAAGGGCCACCAGAACATAATGGATTATGTGGTTGTGACACTTCTCACAACGTCGCTGACGCTGGCTGCTCCCGCGCTGTCAAGTTGGCAGAACACAGGGGCCTGACTGGACCTCTGGACGAGGTTTCCGCCTAGGCGTTCAAATACCCTTCCGTCCAGGTGAGGGATGAGGTGACGAGGCGATTGTTTGAGGATTTTACACAGCCTGAGAAGATGAAGATCCTTGAAGAGGTT
>JAUWBL010000121.1 GCA_030601715.1 Candidatus Geothermarchaeota archaeon
CAAGAGCCCTAACCTCGAGCTCATCCAAGGCGACTGCGGACAGCACGAAGACATAGAAAGGGCAACCGAGGAGGTGAACCATGTCTTCCACTTAGCTGCCAACAGCGAGATCCACAGAAGAGACCCGACCCTAGACTTCCAAGAAAACATCCTGGCAACCCGGACCCTCCTCAACACAATACAAGAAAAACAAATAGAGAGGCTCACCTTCACCTCCACCTCGACCGTCTACGGCGAACCCCAGATCCTCCCCACCCCCGAGCATTATGGACCCCTCAGACCAATCTCCAGCTACGGCGCCTCCAAGCTGGCCTGCGAAGCCCTCATATCCTCCCACAGCCACCTCCACGGCATCCGATCCACCATCCACCGCCTAGCCAACATCGTCGGAAGCCGCACCACCCACGGCGTCATCCACGACTTCATCAAGAAGCTAAGGGCCGACCCCCATCGCCTCGAGATCCTGGGCGACGGAACCCAGACCAAGTCCTACCTCCACGTCGAAGACTGCATAGACGGCATCCTCCAAGGAGACCAAGAAGCCAGGGAACAGGTCGAGATCTACAACCTGGGATCCGACGACCAGATCCCAGTCACCGAGATAGCCAACATCGTCACCGAAGAGATGAAACTCCAACACGTAGCTTACACCTATACAGGCGGAGTGGACGGCGGTCGAGGATGGCCCGGCGACGTCAAAAACATGCTCCTCGACACCACCAAGCTCAAGTCCACGGGCTGGAAGCCCAGACACAGCAGTCGAGAAGCCGTGCAACAGGCAACAAGGGAACTCCTGAGAGGATCCTAGAGCAACAGAAGAGATAGTAGAAACCAGAGAAAGCAACCCACCATCCCAAGGGAACGAACAGCGAGCCAAACACCCAACCCTGCTTATCTCTCCCAACAGACCATCACTATTCGATCAACCAGGTAGACACCCCCGATGTGCGGCATAATCGGCGTGGCCTTAGCCCAAGGCATCGCATCCCCCCAGATACATGAAGGGCTGAAGCGCCTCGAGTACAGGGGATACGACTCCGTCGGCGTAGCCACCATCTCAGACGGGAAGATCCTCATCAAGAAGGACGCCGGAAAAATCGACGAGGTCCACCGAAGGCTCAACCTCACCGACTTACCGGGAACCCTGGGCATAGGCCACACCCGATGGGCCACCCACGGAGCCCCCTCCGAGATCAACGCCCACCCCCACACCGACTGCAACAACCAGGTCTCCGTGGCCCACAACGGCATCATAGAGAACTTCCAAGAACTCCGAAAGGAACTAGCAGACAGAGGCCACACCCTCACAACCAGAACCGACACCGAGGTCATGCCCCACCTCATCGAAGAAAACCTCAAACAAGGCCTAGACCTTCTAGAGGCAACGAGAAAAACAGCCCTCCGCCTAGAGGGCTCCTACGGCATCACCGTCATATCAGCCAGCCACCCCGACACCATCGTCTGCGCCCGAAAGGAGAGCCCCCTCGTCCTAGGCATCGGCCGAGGCGCCAACTACTGCGCCTCCGACGTGACAGCCTTCCTCCAACACACCGACAAGGCGATCTACCTCGTCAACGGCGAGATAGCCAAGATAACCCCACAGACCTACGAGATCCACAAATTAGCAGACGGATCCCGCATCGCCAGGAAACCCGAGAAGATAACCTGGACCCCCGAGATGGCCCAGAAGGGTGGCTACCCCCACTTCATGCTCAAAGAGATCCACGAACAGCCCTCCGCCCTCCGAGACGCCCTCCGCCTCCAAGACATCTACGTAGACCTCATAGCCGAGTTCCTAGACCGAGCCAAGGAGATATACCTAGTAGCCGCAGGAACCAGCCACCACGCCTGCCTAGCCGCCAGCTACATGTTCTCTAAGCTCGCCCGCCTCACAACGTACCCCGTCATCGCCTCCGAGTTCATCGAGGGCTATGGCCCCAGCGTCAGCATCGACAGCGTCATCCTCGCCGTCAGCCAATCCGGCGAAACAGCCGACGTCCTCAACGCCCTAGAGTTCGCCAGGCTCCGAGCGGCGACCATTATAGGCATAACCAACGTCGTAGGCTCCACCCTAACCCGAATAGCCAGAGCCTACCTCGTCCAACAGTCTGGCCCCGAAATAGGCGTAGCCGCCACAAAAACCTTCACCTCCCAGCTCACCGTCCTAGCCCGTTTAGCCCAGAGCATCGCCCGACGCCGCGGCAAGATATCTCAAGACGAAACCGACGCCTTCAAGAAAGGCCTTCAACAGGTCCCCCAAGCCGTGGAGAAAGTCCTCACCCTCGAACCCCAGATCAGAGCGCTAGCCAAGAAACACGCCTCGAAATCCAGCTTCTTCTTCCTGGGAAGAGGAATAAGCACCGCCACGGCCCTGGAAGGCCGACTGAAGCTCCTAGAGATAGCCTACATCCCCGCCCTAGCATACCCGGCCGGCGAATCGAAGCACGGACCCATCAGCCTCATCGAGGAAGGCACCACCGTTTTCTTCGTCGCCCCACCCGACACAACCAGAAAACAGACCATCAGCAACATCATGGAGATGAAGGCCAGAGGAGCCACCATCATCGCCCTAGCAGACCATGAGGACACAGAAGTCAAGGAGCTCGCCGACGACTTCATAGGCATCCCCACAAAGCTCCCCGACCCCCACACCCCCAAACCCTAAGTTGTAACCCACCAACACTTAGCCAACCACACCCCCCACCAACGAGGCCACGACCCAGACAAACCGCGAAACCTCGCTAAGAGCGTCACCGTCCTCTAACCCACACCCCCCCAAACTCTCAGGAGCACCGAATCCATCTGGACGGAACCCGACCACCCCTAAGGCCTAGGAACGACAGGAAGCTCTGATGAGCTCCCCACTCAAGACACACAGAGTGGGAAAGCTTATTGGGTGGGAGGTGGGATATTCCTCAGGGTGGGACTGATGAGCGAGGCGACACTCAAGGTTGACGCGAAGGGAAGGATCGTCATACCCTCCAAGATTCGGAGGGAACTTGGGATACGAAGCGTTGTCTCAATGAGAGTGCATGAGGGAGAGGTTACCTTGAAGCCCGTGAAGGATCCCTTAGAATCCTTGGCAAAGCTCGTTGTCAAGGGTACGGAGGACGTGGAGAGGGAGATCGGGAGGCTGCGCAGAGCCGCCGAGCGTGAGCTCCTCAGGGAGGACTAGCAGCTGCCCATCCTCATCGAAACGGACATCCTGCTCGCCCTCATATCCCCTAGGGATAAACACCACGAGGAGGCTACAACACTCATCGAAAAATTTCGAGGAGACGCCCGCCTCTCACCATACTCCCTCACAGAACTGGATCTGCTGCTAAGGTCCGGCGGGATCATCGTCAGAAAGATCAAAACCTTCTACGCGACCCTCGGCGACCTCTTCAAATACAGAGAAATAAGCCTTCTGTCGGATAGACCCGCCTACCACGGCGAAGCCTATGAACTCAGACGAAAGCACATGCGGCTAACATACTTCGACAGTCATCACGCAGCGGTCGGCATAACAGAAAACATAGAACTCGTGAGCTACGACAAAGAATATGCAAAGGTAGGAGGGCTGGAGTACAGCCATCCAAGCAGGTACATCTAGAGTTCAGCCCTAGTCCGCACCACAGCTAAATAACCTCCCCCTCATCGTGGATTGGTGAAAGCAGGTGGCGCAACCCACCAAGCAGACCCTAACCACCTATCTAGAGTGCCTCCTCGGGAAACCCACGGAAATCCTCCACTTCGGACCCATGGGCGAACGGCCCCAGGACACCCCGGAGGGCGTCAAAGCCTTCGGATACGGAAAACCCTACACAGTCCGAGTCCGCGTCGACCACGAGACCAAGGAGTACGTCCTCGACACCATCCCCATAACGCTGGGCTTCGGCCACGACCACAGAGCCGACCGAGCCAGCAACCTGGTCCTCTCCTACGACACCTGGGACAAGCTCCCCGACCACGCCAGAATAACAGATCTGGGAGCCATCATGAAAGACGGCCAGCTCAAGAGCCTCGGAGGATTCGAGGAACTCTTCCTCCTGAGACAGAAGGTCAAGGGAACCCAGTACCGCCACGACCTCGACGCCCTCTACGAGGGAAAAGCCCTGACGGACCTAGACCTCCAGCGTGCCCGCGCCCTGGCTGAATACATCGCAGAGGTCCACTCCCACAAGAAGGAGGCCCCCCACCTCTACGTCAGAAAGATCCGGGACACCGTCGGCCACGGCGAGTGCATATTCGGCCTCGCCGACAGCTACCCAAGGAAGACAGACTTCCTGCGCCCCAACGAGCTGGAGGAACTCGAGAAGAAGTGCGTCGAGCACCGCTGGCACCTAATGGAGAAACCCCACCGCCTCAGCCAAGTCCACGGCGACTACCACCCCTGGAACGTCCTC
>JAUWBL010000056.1 GCA_030601715.1 Candidatus Geothermarchaeota archaeon
GCCCACTTCACGGGTGCTGACAATGGCGACGTCCTGAGATTTTACGTCATGGGAGTGGAGCGGAGAGTGATACCGTAGGGGAAGAGTATGCCCAGGTTTGGAAAACAGCCCCCTTCACCACACGAGACTCTCCACCAAGATGGTGGTGCTCAGGAGATCAGCGTAGCCGATCTTTCTGGAGAGTTGGCCGACGACCAACCACCTAAAGTACATGCTCTGGCCGGAGCAAAGCACACTTCGGCTGCGCTAGCTGCTTTGAATCTCTTGATCTCAGATGCTACACTAGATGACGAAGGAGACACCAGGATCCCAGCGGCTCACGGTTCTCTCCACGAGAACGATGGTACACAGGAGATCAGTGTAGCAGCTCTGAGTGGGGAGTTGGCCGACGATCAGCCACCGAAGGTGCACGGGGCGGCAGAGCACACTGATGTTACGCGAACTCTTTTTCTTCCATGTGGGGTAAAATATTCAGGAACGCCCGCATATCTTCTCTATGGCGGGGTAATCGAAGTAGTAGATGGGTCGACTAAGTACGTCAATTGGTACTTTCGGCTTCCAGATGATTTCGTGAGCGTTGATAAGCTCGAGACAGTGTGGGAGTGCGGCGCGGCAAGTGGTAATCTCTATTGGGATTTCTCTGCTCAGTGGGGATCTGTAGGAGAATCCTATGCTGCACACAGCTCAGGAGCGGATCCGCTTGCTACCGCCACTGGTGGAAGTGGGGTAATAAATGCCTCAGAGCCGGTTGGAGTGTGGTGGGATATTAGCAGCATGGCAGCAGGTGATTTTGTAGGAGCGGAGTTCGTGCGAAAAGGAAGTTATTCACAGGATACGCTTGAAGACGACGTGAACATCATCGGCCTGCTCATAACCTACACCGCGAGTCAATAGAAGGCCTCGAAGTGGACTACTGGCACTCTCTCACAGTGGAGACAGGATACACAGCAACTACTCCTTACAGGGAGACTATGAAAGTCTGTCCAGGGGTGGTAAAACAGGTGTGGCTCTTCTTCCCCCAGGGCCACGTCGGAACGACGAAGGTGCGCATACTTCGAGGCGAACACCAGGTCTGGCCTACCAACCCAGGAGGCTGGTATCTGGGTGACAATACGGTTATTCAGTTTCCAGAGAACTATGAGCTACGGTTTGAATCCTTCGAGTTCGTGATAGAGGGTTACAACACCTCTTTGATCTACCCACACACAGCCTACATCCGATTGACGATACTTCCCCCCGAAAGACCTTTCGTGCCAATTCTCTCACATCCAGTGGAGGTAGTCTGGTAATGGCCGATACACCCGACTTTGGCCCAACGGGATACAGCCAAGACACAGCGGCTGGGGCAGCACACCTGGACGTCGATCTGGGGGACCTTCTAGCTCAGCTAGAGACCTTGAACGTCCACCAGGCCAACATCGAGAATGCGACGCTCTCTATCTCTGCTGCAACGGTGGTGACGGGCGCTCCCCTTCGGTATGGGAGTGGGAAGCCTATCTTCCTGGAGAGTTGGGAATACAATCAAAAAGCTTGGTACGGGTCTGGTAGTGGCACGGATGGAATACAGCGGCGATCTGAGGAAGCTTTCTGGACTAAGGGTTGGTCTTACGAACTCACTTGTAGCTCAGATTCTACACGCAGGGCCAGCGTGAGTATTCGCATGGGTTCCTATCCGGCTGGCCCGATGGGGTTGCAGTGGGCCTTCACCTGGGACACCAGGACGGATTACGTCCTCCTGGAGGGAGTGTTCGTGGACCCTGACAACAGGTGGAATCCAGAGGTGCGAATCGACTACAACGAGAAGAAGATTCAAATCCTGGATGGGGGCAGCGCCTGGCAGGACATCCTGGCCTGGGACGTGATCACTAAGGGCGACGGTGACTGGCACTTCATCAAGGTGACCTTCGATACTGCTACCGGAATGTGGGATACCTTGTACTTCGACTTCGAGGCGGAGGACATATCGGAGCACGCGCTGGAGGCAGGTAGCGCTAGTGACATAGGATACATCTACTTCGAGTTCAACCACTTCGGTGAAGTAGACTACAACGCCACGATGTACCTGGATGACATTTGCCTATCAGACGAATCGTAGCAAAGCGAAAGGGGAAAGAAGAGAATGCCCAGGAATGCTAGCAACGGCTCACTGACACTGATGGCTATCGTCAAGGCTCTGATTGCTCTAGGAATCGCTGGAGCAGTCGTCTGGTGTATGGTACGTCAAATTCCGATCGAGGATCGCATCCTGGAGATCATCTTGCTGGTGATCAGCGGCTACTTTGCTTACAGCGCCAAGATATATCGTGACAGCGCAAACGACCGAAACAAAAGATTGATCCATTGCCGTAGGCCTAAGGAGGAGGTAAAGGAGAATGGCTGAAAATCTCTATCACGTCGAACAGGTGCACGAAGTCACGATCCTCGATGAAGCCCGCAACCCTGTAGCAGGCTACAGGGTGTTCTTCACCTGGGGTATAGGACGGAAGGGCCACGTGGACATTCCCAAGGATCGGGCCACTAAGGAAGTTCGGGACTCCCTCATCGAGGCAGAAATAATACGTCAGGAGACTCTCTGGAGTTAGAAAAAGTATGCTCTTCTTCAAGGACTGGTGGGACTGGCTAAGCTCCATCCTGGGAGTGTTCGGACTCTTCCCAGGAGAATGGCTACACAGAACTGGGAAACTCGTCTCAGATTGGTGGAGTGCTGCGGGGTTCTTATTCGAGTCCTGGTTCACTCGAATCGCCATGCTCGTCACCGATGGGTTTTCGGGGGGTTTCGAGGTCATCGTAGGGTTCTGGTACAAGATCAATCTACTCTTCGAGGAGTACTGGCTCAGGATCAGGGAGTTCCTGGACGACTTCTGGGAGAAGGCCGTCCTACTCTTCACCCGGTACTGGTATCACCTGGTAGCCTTCGTCGTCAATTGGTACGAAAAGGCCCGCACCCTCTTCGAGCCCTGGTGGTATCGCATAGAGAGCGTCTTCTCCCGTTGGTGGTCGCTGGTATTCAGGTGGTTCAGTGAGTTCTGTGGGCCGATCATCGTGTTGTGGTACAACCACAAGGAGAAGGTGCTCTACATCTTGATCGATGGGTGGACGCGGGTCGTGTGGTTCGTGATAGATCGTTTCGAGATCGTATTCGGGGCCATAGAGAACCACCTGGATGGATGGGCCATGTTTGCCTCTAATCCCGCGCAGGCTCTTTGGGACTGGGTAGAGCCACAACTGAGAGTTCTCGTTGCCAGGTTTCTGGAAGCGGAGTGGTAGAGAGAAAAAAGTAAATGGCAAACGACGACCGCAAACCATCGACGATCTTCATAGAAGCTCCTCCAGGATCCCCCAGGGGACTGGGAGATTTAATCGAGCGTACTCTACTACGCATGTTGTCTGTGTTCTACAATCGAGCAGCTCAACCGATTAGTGAGACGCTAGAGTGGGGCCTGGAGCTGCTAATCGAAGCTATAGAAGAAGCTCTAATCGACACCAACAAGGGCATGATTCAAGATGTAATGAGCGGACTGCCATCAGACAGTCCTGTAATCGGCTACCTGGAGAGTCTCATACGGACTCCGAGCATAGCGGGGATTGCGGCGCTAGGGGGATTTGCATCGACGATGGGTTCCAGCGCGGCAGGGAACATGCTGTCGGTTCTCATGCGGCCCCTGGGTTACGAGCTAGACTCTGAACTGAACACCGCCAGGCTCGATCCAGGCGCAGCGATTGCCGCTATATGGCGTGGAGTCCTCGATAGGACTACGGCAGTGGATCAATTGGCCGATCTAGGGTGGAGTGGAGCTGCCGTCGGAGTCTGGGACGCTATACTCAGACCAGTCACGAGCGAACGGGACAGCTTGACGCTATGGCTTCGTGAAGAGATCTCCGGTATCGGACTCAGAGATCGGCTAGAATATCTAGGATACGAGGCGCAAGCGATCGGCGACATGAAGACGGTTGTCAGACCGTTGACCGGGCCCGATGATCTGAGGACCCTCATGCTCCGAGAGATCATATCCTCTGGAGCATTCGTGAATCGACTGGGGCATCATGGATACACAGATGGCCAGGTGGATGAGTTCCTGGCTTTGAGTGCGCGACTTCTGGCCGGTGGAGACATCGTGGAGTTGTATCGGCGTGGTGTCATAGGTGAGGGCACCCTCGTCCAGCGGCTGGCACATCACGGATACGAGCCTGCGCAGGTGTCAGAGATAGCAGAGGTTGGGAGGCCACTCACAGGGTTGGGTGAACTCACATCCCTCTTCTGGCGTGAGATGATCGAAGAAGGGGGATATGCAGAGAGGATAGGTCAACACGGATACGACGAGGGACAGATCGCAGAGTTCGTGGAGCTATCGAAACGAATACCAGGACCGGGTGATCTGGTAGGTATGGCCGTTCGTGAAGCCTTCTCTCCAGAGATAGTAGAAGAATACCAGTATCTGGCCGAGTTCCCTCCCGAGTTTGCAGAATGGATGGTGAAGCAGGGCTACGAAGAGGAGTGGGCAGAGAAGTATTGGATAGCACACTGGAGACTTCCTTCTCTCTCGATGGCCTACGAGATGTTCCATCGAGAGATCATCACCGAGCCCGAGTTAAACCGGCTCTTCGCCATCAGCGACATAGCACCCTTCTGGAGGCCGAAGCTGCGAGAGGCAGCTTACAGGCCCCTCACCCGGGTGGACGTTCGGAGAATGTACCAGTTGGGAGTGCTGACTATAGGAGCGGTGTACAGGTCCTACCTCGATCTGGGTTACTCTCCAGAGAATGCAGAGTACATGACCCTCTTCACAGAACGCTACGTTGGAGAGGGGGAGAGAGAAGTCACTAAGACCGATATTCTGGCAGCCTACAGAGCCGGAGTGCTAGGCCGGGGAGATGCAAACGAGCTACTCACGGCGATAGACTACAGTGGTGCTTGGGCCGAATACTTCTTGTTGGTAGAAGACGCTAAGATAGAGGCAGCCCTGCTCAGTGCCGAGATCGCAGCCGTGAAGGCTCAGTACATCGCCGGTACTATCGACCGGTCAGACGTGTTCGTAGCTCTTGGAGCCTGGGATATGCCCGATAGGCAAATCAGGGCTCTGCTCAAGCTGTGGGACGTGATCAAGGCAGGTAAAATCAATCTCCCCACTGCCTCACAGCTCGAGTCTTTCCTGAAACAGGACATAATCGGGGAGGGGACGTATCGAGAACAGATGGCAAGACGCCACTATCCTGCCGAAGCAATAGGGTTCTTCTTACAGGAAATCAGGTTTCAGATGCAAGAGGCGGCAATAGCTGAAGAGGAGAGAGCCAGAGAGGAACAGTTGAAGATCCAGCGCAAAGAGGTGAAGAGCGAATACGAGATCGAGAGATCGAGGCTGAACGTAGAGATTGCAGAGCTAAAGACGGCGCTGGCAGAGAACATGGTACAACTTGGCATCATCGTAGATTGGGAGATAATCGAGCAGCTCCTCAGACAGAACGACCAGTTGAAACTCAGGATCAAGGAGCTGGAAGAAGACAAGGCCCGAGTCAAACTTGCGTTGGCGTCACAGCTAGCGGGGATGATCGTACCGGCGTAGAGAGAGGAGAACGAGACGTGGCCAGAGAGAAAACACTTCTGACTGTCAGAGCCAAGAAGCTGCGAGACCTCATGCAGTCGGTGCAGCAGGTCAAAGAAGAGATCGCGAAGGAGAGGGAAAAGATAAAGGAAGGTGAAAAGGAGTGACGAACCCCTCTCGATCGACTACACCAGAGTAGATTTCCCTGGAGAGAGCCTTTTGTATCGTGGTGACCACGTAATCGTCCGTCGTTCCTCTTCGTAGTAGACCCTGGATCGAGGGAAACTTTTCCTGCTGGAAAGTGTCTTTACTGAGTCGTTTGGCGTTGGAACGAATGCCCTTGATGTGTGTCTCTTCACCGAAGGTGTAGTCTTTGAGGGCCCGAATTTCTACGCTGTCACTTACACCCTCCAGACGCAAGGCACCGAGACGGGTTTCGTTAACCAGAGGGAGCAGACGTTCGTACCCTGCAGGGGACACGATCAGAGAATCGGTGTCCAGATAGAAGACGTTCCTCCTACCAGCTCGAGTGATCAGGGAGTGCATCCTCATCCGAGCATTGGCCGTCACTTCGGCAGCAATCGCAGGAAAGGAGTTGTAGGCTTCGTCCTCTCTGTCACGACGGATGACCTTGCCTGCTAGCTGAATGAGTTCGTACTTCTCTCCGGTGGTAGAGTCGTAGACCTCTACGATTCTCACGATGTCGGGGTTGCAATCACCGAGGATCGTGTCCTTCAGGCCACGTTGTCCGAACTTCCCGTACAGGAAGTTCAGGAAGCCTTTCGTGATCGTCCTGAATGCCCAGGCACTCTCTTGATGGTACTTCACTTTTAGCGGATAGAAGTAATCGACGTAGGATCGAAAGATCGGGGCGGAACGATAATAGGAGCAAGCGAAAACCCTGAGTATCTTGCCTGTAGCGAGGAGATACTTTAGCTCTGGAGTAGATAGTGCGGTTTGAAAAGTCCCTACAGGGTAAGTGGTGTGTCTGTGAACGGGGATGGGAAAAGCGGGCTCACTCGTTTCGACGAGACAATCGGCAACGACACTGTACTTTTCCAACTTGATACGAACGTAGGGGACCGTGACGTCCTCTTCGTAGTGGTAAAGCGACACGGGGTAGAGGGCCCTCTGCATGACGTAAGCGTACATGGAGTTGACGTCCAGCTTGTAGAAGGGACCGCCGGTGAAGGACCCCACACGGAGTACTTCTACCCGACCGCCATGATAGGCTTTTCTCTCCAGTTTCAAGCACTTCTCGTGG
>JAUWBL010000219.1 GCA_030601715.1 Candidatus Geothermarchaeota archaeon
CATGTTTTCTCTTTGGAGATGGCGTCGACGGTGAGTCCTCGGGAGATAAAGATGCCCGACTTGTCCAACACGGTCGGAAGGGGGCGCTGTATCCCGTCGAAGATCCCTCCGAGAAGGCCCGGACCCAGCTCAACCTGGAGAAGGGAGCCCGTCCTCGTCACGGGTTCGGCAATGTTGAGTCCCTCTGTTTCCTCGTACACTTGAGCTACCGCTACGTCTCCAGTGAGAGCGACGACCTCCCCGAACAACTCTTCCCCTCCTATCCTGAGGACTTCCCCCATCTGGACTCCGCTGATCCCTTCCACCTCCACGAGCGGTCCGGAGATCCTCCGAACCTCACCCACCTGCTCCAGCAGAAGCTTCTCTCTGCTCATTGCGTCTCAACTATTTCCATAAGGAAGGTGGAAATCACGTCCACCAAATCCAATACCTCGCCTCTGGGCTGGCGCACCGAGTTTATCACAACTAGAGGCGCCGCCTCCGCGCCGAGCTTAGAAACCATGTCTATCAGCTCCCGTCCCACCAATTGCGTGGTCACGAAGAGGATCCTGTCCTCCTCTTCCTCCAGGACTCTCTTTACTAGGAGGGTCGCATCCCGCGGTGTCTCAGCCACAATACCCTCAGCTATGCCAGCTATCTGAAAGAAAGCCACCGTATGTTCGTCTCCCACAATGAGAGGTAGGGTCAAAGTTCCTCCACCTCGCTCACACTACATGACTTCCAAAAGCGCTTAGCTCTTCGAGAAAAGGACGAACTCTGGGGCCGCTCCGACCCAGACCGTAGCTATTCGAAGATTGCATGGTTCAGCTCCCGCAGGACATTTTCTCTGATGTTCTCAATGTATCCTTCCGAGTCGAAATTGACAGTGGCCCCAGTATCCTCAGCTCTCAGAACGAATCCAGCCCTGAGCCCTGAGCTTTCGCTCAGGGTGACATCGTCCCCTCTTTCGACTGCCTTGAGGATTCCTGTTCTCCCCGTGTAAAGGGAGCGGTGGCCTTTCGGAACCTGCAAGCGATACCCGGAGGACGGAAGCCTGTTGATGACATCCACGATTGTGGCCTCCATCAGTTTTCTGTAAGTCTTATTGTCTTTGTCTAGTTCGTCGATGAATCTGGCTGAAAGTTTCCTGAAGAGCTCACCCAATATCTCCGCCCTGGCTTTGCCCGCGAGCTCCCTGGATTCGCCCTCCTCGACGCTTCGAGTCTTTATCTTGGAGCGCTGGGCCCTGCTCTCAGCCTCCGATAGGATCTCAAGTGCTCTCTTCTCCCCCTCCCTCCGCCCTCTCGCTTCTGCCTCCTGCTCTATCCTTTCGACGTCCTCTTCAGCCTCAGCCTTGATCCTCTCAGCTGCGTCTTGGGCTTCTTCTGCAATAGCTTCAGCTATGGGAGAATCCGTCAATTTTCCTCACTAATGTCATCTATGGTCATCCTCAGCACTGTCTCCACAGCCTCTTCTCCTCGCTTCTCGGCACTTTTCCTCAGTTCTTCTATCCTCTCATTTGTCTCTGCTCGGATCTTTAGGCGGATCCTTTCCTTCTCCTTCTCAGATTCCCTCATGATCTTGGCGGCCTTCATCTTGGCCTTCTCAACGATCCTCTGCCGGATCATGATTCGCTTCCGGTCAGCCTCTTCTCGCACCCTCTCCTTGAGGGTATCCGCCTTCTTGACAGCGTTCCCGAGCAAATGCTCCGCTCGGTTCTCCGACTCAACGATGTAGGAAAGTACCTCGTCCTCCACGAGAGCCACCCTTATGTCATGAATCGCGTGCGTCATTCTATTAAGCTGTGGTATCCCTTGTCTTCGGCCTGTACAGACCTATGAGGCCACGAACCACTGACGTATAGTGTATTCATTGATGTACGCGAAATCTGTGATTTGATCCAAATCATTGATCTGAACGACCGGCCTGTCCAATTCGCCAGGCTCATGCCTAGGGTCATCGAAGTAGTCCTCAACACCGCAGGACCGGCAGAAGGGTTCCGTGAAAACCACAGTGAAGGCGTCACTTTCCACATCCATCAGTTGGGCCGTGGACTCGTGTATCTGTTCAAGGCTCTGAGGGGCCTTTCGACGTGTTTTCTCTCAACCTTTGACTCCAGTTCCTCTGACATCTGTCCTTGGCTCGACCGCCCCAGGTTTCCAACCGATTTGGCCCGACCCCTTCGCCTCTGGAGGCCTGACATAGACTCTAACCACCCTCATAGCTAGTAGCAGGGAAAAGATGAAGCCAACCATCGAGAAAGCGACGGCGAAGACGAGGGGGTTGCGGTCGAGAGCATCGCTCAACTGAAGACCAAGCCAGAGCCCGCCGACCACCAAGGCAACTATCAGGAAAGGCACCAGCGCCATAGCGACAAATGCTCTCCTGAGAAGGACGTCCTTCGGCTCCTGGGACTCAGCCATCATCATGCTGTCCTCCTGTACCGAGCAGAGCTCGGGGATTCACATGGAGAAGTTCATCGAGGTCTACTTTCCCTTCAACATCAGAATGGCTTTCGCCAGATCTCCATCGGTCCTCTCCAAGGC
>JAUWBL010000080.1 GCA_030601715.1 Candidatus Geothermarchaeota archaeon
GCGTATGTACCCATCGGACTGCTCTCAGCCTGCAGGAAGTATCCAAATGCATCCACTCCGTCAACAGATTCAGGGGGCTGAATCGTCCATCGATGCGACCAAATATGCTCCGGTGCTCCCGTGTCAGCTTGGTCTTCGCCAGCGTGTACAATCGCCAAATGATCCACGTACCCATCCCCGTCTCCGTCGTATTCTGAGAAATCCACATCGCTATCCGCCAGCTGTACCGCTTCCCTTGCGAGCTCGTGGATCGGAACATTCGCGTCATCACAGCCCTCGCAACCTTCGCTATCTTGGCCGTAGTAGGCCATTGTGTGCGCGCTGGTGTACCACATATTGCCCGCTATGACTCCGGTTAACTCCACCTGCCCGAAGGCTGCCTCAGAATAGTATGATTTCATGCTTCCAGCGCTGTCGGAGAACAGCAGATCTTGGAAGTACTCTAACGAATACGCAGAGTCATGTTTGATGTCAGAGAACTCGATCAAGATGAGAATGATCTTAATGCTTTCTGTTGTTTGGATGGGCGAGATGATCTCGTAGTCATCGACTGCGAGAAGCCATCCTGTCTCAGCTATGCGCCATGTGCCTGCAGCTCGCACCTCTACTCCGGAATAGAGGATTGGGCAACTAGCACCGTTGCTTAGTTTAAGGCTGACCTCCTCGTGGGATTCCAGCAGTAGCGCGCATTCCGGGGCAAGACCAGAGTTCTGTCTTACTACTAGGCGACCCTGGACCACAGCTACCTGTCCGACATATCTGGCTGCATATTCACCGATGCCGATTGTGGTTTCTGCTCGGCCTCCTTGGATATCGAAGAAGAACGTGGCCGGAATGAGCAAGAGTGCGAGCAGAAAAAGCGTTGAGCGACGCCGGGTCATCAATCTCAACTGTCCATTCTCCCTCCTGTCCTCACACCGTGAGAGTGACAGAAGACAGCGCCCGACTCCGCATGGGCCCCAGTGTCCTCAACGCCCTCCCCGGGAGGGACATCGCAATAGGACATCGCGATAGATAGAAAGCTAGCTGTATCTTAAGTACGCGCCTATCATTTCCGATACATGTCTGACTATATGTTATCTATAGTCATACCTCCTATGTCCGTTTTCGATTCCCGGAACTCCTCACGGGCTAATAGACGCCCCTGGGTCGCCTCCAACATTAGGGTTCCAAAAAAGGATGTCACAACATCCTACATCACTCGATCTTGGATCTAGTAGCTGTCCTGCCCTTGTTCTGTGAAGTAGGAGTTGGCCAGAGATTGCTGATGTTTTCCATATACAGCGAGACGCGCTGACCGAAGACCTGCTGGTCTCTCTAGTGCCTTTCCTTTTTCCGAAAACTGCTACGCTAGCCACGTATCTGGTCCGAGATCCTGCTGAACACTCCCTTCGACGGTTGCCAGCCCTCCAACTCCCCCAGCTTCTGGAAGAGTTCCCGCTGCTCCTTGGTCATCTTCTCTGGCGTCTTCACGACCACCCTCACGTGCTCGTCTCCCCGTCCATATCCGTTCATCCTCGGCATTCCCTTGCCTCTTAGCCGGAAGAGGGTTCCGCTCTGGGTGCCGCTTGGTACCTTCATCTTCGCCGTCCCGTTGAGGGTGGGAACCTCCACCTCCGTTCCTAGCGCGGCCTGACTGAAGCTTACGGGTACCTCGCAGAAGAGGTCATCCCCGTCCCGCACGAAGACAGGGTGGGGCTTCACGCGGATCCTGAGGTACAGATCCCCCCGTGGGCCTCCTCTGTAGCCCTTCTCACCCTCTCCCCGCACCCTCATGGCCGAGCCCGTGTCTACCCCTGGCGGTATGCGGACCGAGATCTTCCTGTTTCGGACCACCTGCCCTTCACCCCCGCACATGGGACACGGAGTGTCGATCGTCTCTCCGGACCCCCGGCAGGTCGGACAGGTCGTTATGCTGGTCATGTGACCGAAGGCCGTCCGCCTCACCTCGCGGACCTGTCCCGCTCCCTGGCAGGAGGAGCAAGCTCTGGGTGACGTGCCCGGCTTGGCCCCGGAGCCCCCGCATGTGGGACAGGTCTCGCTTCTAGGGAAGGAGATGGTTTTCTCCCCCCCGTTGGCCGCCTCCTCTAGGGTGAGTTCCACCGCATACCTGAGGTCCCGTCCCCTCGTGGGGCCTTCTCGACGAGTCCTAGGGTAGCCGAAGAAGGTCTCGAAGATGCTAGGGAAGCCTCCTAGCCCGAAGCCTCTGAAGAGTTCGTCGAAGTTGACGCCGGCGAAGATGTCCTCGGGGGAGTATCTGGCGTGGATCCCGGCGTGGCCGAATCGGTCGTATTGTCGTCTCTTCTGGTCGTCGGAGAGGACGGCGTAGGCCTCGGAGATCTCCTTGAACTTCTCCTCGGCGTCGGGAGACTTGTTCCGGTCTGGGTGATACTTGAGCGCTAGCTTTCGGTAGGTCTTCTTGATCTGATCCTTGGTCGCGTCTCTGCTGACGCCCAGAGTTTCATAGTAGTCTCGTGTGGCCATCCTCTTGCAGTCCTAGGGAAACGTTCTACTCTTTGTCTTCCTCGACGACGGTGTACTCTGCGTCCACCACCTTCTCTTCCTTCTCAGCCTTCTCCTTGGGTTCTTCCTTCTCTCCGGGCTCCTGTGCCTCCTTAGCCTGTTGCTCCTGCTGCACCTGCTGGTACACCGCGGCTCCCACCTGTTGGACCTCCTTCCTCAACGCGTCCATCTTCTCCTTGATCTCAGCTATCTCGTCCTTCTCCAGAGCCTTCTTCAGGGCCTCTATGGCCTCCTGCACCCGGCCCTTCACGTCCTCACTTATCTTATCCTTGAACTCCTCCAGCGTCTTCTCCGAAGAGTATACGAGAGCCTCCGCCTCATTCTTGGCCTGAACCTCCTTCCTGCGCCGCTCGTCCTC
Source organism: Candidatus Geothermarchaeota archaeon (assembly GCA_030601715.1). Lineage (GTDB taxonomy): Archaea > Thermoproteota > Nitrososphaeria > Geothermarchaeales > JAUWBL01 > JAUWBL01. Next base: position 2,882 of record JAUWBL010000080.1, read on the forward strand.
CTCCCGGTACTTTCCAGCCTCCTTGACCTTCTGCTGGATATCCTCCTCCGAGAGCTTCAATGGAGCTGTGACCGTCATCTTCTGCTCCTTCCCGGTCCCCAAGTCCTTGGCTGAGACGTTAAGAATGCCGTCCGCATCGATGTCGAAGGCAACCTCGATCTGGGGGACGCCCCGCGGAGCCGGCGGGATCCCAACTAGGTGAAAGCGCCCCAGAGAGATGTTGTCCGCCGCCATGGGACGCTCCCCCTGCAAGATGTGGATCTCCACGCTGGTCTGGCTATCAGCGGCCGTCGAGAACACCTCGCTCTTCTTCGTGGGAATCGTTGTGTTTCTATCAATCAATCTGGTGAGGATGCTTCCCAGGGTCTCGACGCCGAGGGAGAGCGGCGTCACATCCAATAAGAGGATGTCTTCGACTTCACCCGCAAGGACCCCGGCTTGGATCGCTGCACCCATCGCAACGCACTCCATGGGGTCTACCCCCCTCTCCGCTTTCTTGCCCACGTATCCCTTGACGAATTTTCTAACGAGGGGCATCCTGGTGGGGCCACCGACCAGGATTGTCTTGTCTACATCTTGCGGCGAGGACTTGGCGTCTTTGAGGGCCTGAAGTATGGAGGGTCCGCACCTCTCCACTATGGGTCTCACCAGCTCCTCCAGCTTGGCCCTCGTCAGGGTCATCACGAGGTGTTTGGGTCCCGAATCGTCCGCCGCGATGTAAGGCAGGTTGATCTCGGTCTTCATGGTGGTGGACAGCTCAATCTTAGCAAGTTCGGCGGCCTCCCTGACTCGCTGGAGAGCCTTCTTGTCCTTGGCCAGGTCCACGCCCTCTCTCTTCCGGAACTCATCGACGATGTAGCCTAGCAGCATCTCATCCATGTCGGTGCCGCCGAGCTGGGTGTCCCCTGAGGTCGACTTGACCTCGAAGACGCCGCCGCCGAACTCCATCAGTGTTACGTCCAGCGTCCCACCTCCGAAGTCGAAGACGAGGATCTTCATCTCCTGCTCCAGCTTGTCGAGCCCGTAGGCCAGGCTAGCGGCCGTGGGCTCGTTGACGATCCTGACTACGTCTAGGCCAGCGATCTGTCCCGCATCCTTGGTGGCCTGCCTCTGGTTGTCGTTGAAGTAAGCCGGTACGGTGATGACGGCCTTCTCGATCTTCTCTCCGAGATGCTCCTCCGCGTCCTTCTTTATCTTCTGGAGGATGAAGGCCGATATGTCCTGAGGGGTGTACTCCTTGTCACCGATCTTGTACCTGTGACTGGTGCCCATCTTCCTCTTGGCGGCATAGATGGTTCCTTCAGGGTTGGACACCGCCTGCCTCTTGGCCGGCTCGCCGACGAGCACCTGACCTTCCTCGGTAAAGGCCACGAAGGAGGGGAAGGCTTTCCCATATAGGGTGGTTCCCTCCGCGCTGGGGATGATCTCGGGCTTCCCGCCCGACATTACAGCGGCAGCCGAGTTGCTGGTACCCAAGTCTATTCCTATGATCTTCGCCACGGAACCACCTCCGACACGTGGTCTATTCTTCCTTCTGTTGTTTTTCCTTATCAGCCTTCTTGCAGATCTTGACCTTCGCGGGCTTGAGCACCCGACTCCCAAGAGTGTAACCCCTCTGGAGCTCTTCGACGACCATCCCAGGCTCACAATCTCCCACCTGAACATCCACCGCTTCGTGTAGGAAGGGATCGAACCTCTTCCCGACGGTCACTATCCGACTTAGGCCCTCATCTTCCAAGATCGCATGGAAGTTCTTCCACGTCAACTCCAGTCCCTCAACAACCGAATCTGCTAGACCCGCACCTCTCGCCTCCTCGAGTCCCCTCTCAAGATCTTCGTAGATCCTAAGCAGCCTGTGGATCAACGCTCGGTTGGCCATCTTGGCCTGCTCTTCCCTCTCCTTTTCCGCTCTCTTCCTATAGTTCTCGAAATCGGCTTGGAGATGCCGAAGGCGGGAAAGATACTCCTTCAGCTTGCCATCTTTCTCCATCAGCTGTTCCCTCAATGCCTTGAGCTCCTCTCTGAGCTCTTTCACTCGTTTTGCAGCCGTCTTCCTCCTGGGTTTCTTCGACATGGACATCACCACCGCATTCGTCAGATCTCAAAGGATTGTTGACAGACCGGATGAACTTCAAGAAAAGCGAGTGGTTTCTACTCCTATAACTACCGCAGAAATGCCCCGGGCGATCGACGAGGTTCAGCGACTGAAGGACAGGTATGGAGACCCGCGGCTAACGGCTATGCGGATCTGGATGGCAGTGTCCAAATACGAAGCCTTCTTCAAGATCATCATGGGTGCCGTAGGATCCAAGCGAGAGCGCAAAAAGCCACATGAATAAGGCAGATGGATCGCGCGCTGCTTGTCAGTTCCCTACGCTTAGAGATCTGTAGCTAGATTGGCAGGGCATTGACCGCGTCGTCCACAGCTTCTTCGCGTGGAGATCCATGATGACAGAGGTGACGGTCTGGTGTCGTTCGTCCTCCGGAAGCGTTGTGTCGGAGTGGCGGCAGATCGAGTCAGGATATCCTTCGTGATCACGCAGCATAGCCTGCAGGTCGGCAACACCGGGCTTCGACCCCACTTTGATGGCTCTGCGCAGGAGCTCCTCTATTCGCCCGCGTCGGTCTAGGCTGTTCTGCCGCTCCATCAAGGGGTCATAGATCCCTATCGCATCCGGATCGAGAAAGTGGTTTGTGTGGGTTATCAGGCCGTCCTGAGGTGTCAGGCTATGGACACCCTTCGGAGAGGTTTCTAGATCCAGAGAGCTACCTTGGGAGGGACGGGTAGCCTGAGCCAGAAGGAAATTGGCTG
>JAUWBL010000019.1 GCA_030601715.1 Candidatus Geothermarchaeota archaeon
CAGAGAGTCAGTTTCGACGTCGAGCAGGGCGACAGAGGACCGAAAGCCATCAACGTCAAGGTTCTCGAATAGCCAAGCCCGTCAGACATCCCGCTAGGACAACCTAGCGGGAGTCGATGGTCCCATTTCCTTTTTTCTCCTTCACCTGTTTTTCTTCAGTTTCCGAGTGCTTGGCTACGAGGATCAAGATCCCGACTAGACAAACTCTGAAGAAGGAAGATCTCCAAATCATGTTTCCTAACAAGGAATGGGCTCTTTCAAGGGGAATTCAGCGGAGAAGACTCCGTTTCGTGAGTTCAGGGCTAGGTCTTGACAAAAAGGATCTGGGAGAGAAGAAAGAAAGAACCTAATCCACCAGGCCTATTTCAGCCTAAGGAAAGTGAATCTTTCATTCGATTCGGCCCAGCTAAGATGCTGCTCGCACGTTTGTTTCTAGTCGTACTGGCTTTTCGTCCCATGTTCTTCCGTCGAGGATTCTGCCACCACTCTTCTGCGTGATTCCACCCCACTGCTTGAAGAAGAACGGCACGCTCTGCTCCATGCACTGATCTCGAATCTCTCTCACCCACTCTTCCTTAATGGGTCTGTGTTCCGGCCCTGACTCCCCGCCCACTATGGCCCAGTGAATACCATCGAAGTCTATTTCTCCTATTGCACCGATGAGCGGTTCGAAGCTGACGAAACGGATCTCAGCAGACACCCCCCGCATTATCTCCATCCTATGAAGATAGTCTCTGTTCTCTATGCTAGCGCCCAACCAAACGTGCGAAAAAGGAGGCCTGTTGAGCTTCTCAGCGAGCCGTTTCATCCTAGAAACCCGTTTGGTAAGAATCTGAAAGGTATGTTGGTCTGCGTCTCGCATCACCTCCCATGCGGAGGCTACGTAGGCCTCTGGGATCTTTGGATGAAAGAGATCGCTCATGCTGTCCACGAACACATATCTCGATCTCTTCCAATGGAGAGGCATGTCTAAGCTAGCTTCTCATAGATGTTGATGAAGTCCTTTGCCACCCTCTTGATGTCGTACCTGTTGACCTTCTCCGAGGATCTCTGACCCATCTTCCGCCTAAGCAACGGGTCACGCGACAGCATTCTCATCTTATCGCACAGGTCTTCTGGATCGTTGGCTTCGAAGAGGAGCCCGTTCCCTCCGTCTTCAATCAATTCCACGGGTCCTCCTTCGGATGCACCGACTAGAGGAAGACCACACGACATAGCCTCCAAAAACGTGAGTCCAAAGGTCTCAGTGTCAGACGCTGACGCGAAGACATCTGATGCCAGATAGAGGGGTTTGACTAGCTTGTCAGGGACGGTTCCAGTGAATCGTACGTTCGTCAGTCCTAGGGAGCTCGCCATCCGTCTGTACTCCAACAGCTGAGGACCCGAACCGGCTACGACGAGGAGAGCCTTGTCGTCGTCGAGGAGTCTGAATGCTGTCAAGAGGACGTCCACCTTCTTCTCCAAGCTGATTCTTCCAAGGTACAGAAACACCGTAGGATCAGAGTCCTCTCTCACAGGAGACGTCACGACTTCTCGTACGGCCGCCATAGACAATCCATCTGTCTCCCTCTTTGACAGGGCGATTCCGTTGGGGATTACCGTCAACCTCAAGAACCCACGTCTTCTCAGAATTCCTGCGATTTGACGGGTGGGCACCGTAACCACGTGGCACCTACGATAGAAGGTTCTCAAAAACCTCCACACACCTCTTTTTGCAACCCTCGAAACTCCGTCGCCTAGGAGCGGTCCGAAGCGCTTTCGCAGATTTCCAGGGCCGAAGTGACGTATGTACTCAACGAAGTGTGTGTTGTAGGTCCCGACAATCGGCTTCTGTCGTCTTCTCGCCTGATACACCCCGGCCGCCCCCAGGGAGAACGGGTCATGCACATGGTAGATATCGATGCCCTCTCTGTCGAGTACATGTCTGAGCCTCCTTACGGACATTGCCGTGAGTCTGTATCCGGGATAGAAGGGAAAGGAGTACCCCCTTAGGCGGTGTACGTGGACACCGTTCGACTCCTCTATTGTATTGGCTTCTCCTGGAACGAAAAGGGATACGTCCATCCCCTGCCGGACAAGCTCCTTCGTCAGCTGACAGAGAAGCGTCACAAGGCCGTTCCTCTGAGGCAGATACGAGTCAGCAAACATTCCTACGTGCAAAGACTCACCTATCGACCTGATCTATGAACGCTGGCTGATCCTACAAGAGCAATTCCCAAGAGATGAATATGATTAGGCACATGTGCGTAGGTGGTGGAGACAACTTGACCTCTTTCAAGATGGATAGGGAAGAATTCTACAAGCGGCAGATCGCGATGCCGGAGCTAGGGGTTGCAGGGCAAGATAAGATATCTGACTCGAGAGTCACGATCGTCGGGGTCGGAGGCCTCGGAAGTGTTGTTGCTGCGCTGTGCACTCTGGCGGGCGTTGGCCACATAAGGATAATCGATCAGGACACCTTGGAGATTCACAACCTTCACAGACAGCTGCTGTTCAGCACCGAGGACATCCATCTGCCAAAGGTCGAGGTGGCCAAACGTTCAATGAAGAAGATGAACCCTGAGGTTGAGGTGGAGGCCATAGCTGAGAACCTGAACCGGTCCAACTCGCTCGAGCTGTTGGAGGACAGCGACGTCATAGTTGACGGACTGGACAACATGGCCACCAGGTACCTGGTGAATAGGGTGTCGGTGCGCAGAGGCATACCTTACGTCTTCGCAGGAGCCATCGGACTGGAGGGAAACCTCTCGGTGTTCACGCCCAGGAAAACACCCTGCTTGGAGTGCGTTCTTCCTGGTGTAGTCGACGAGAATCTCCCAACGTGTGAGACACGCGGAGTGCTGGGGGTGACCACTGGACTGATCGGGTCGGTGGAGAGCGCGGAAACCATCAAGATCCTGGTGGGCATCGACTCCCCCCTTCGGGGAAGATTGTTGGTTGTCGATCTCAAGCAGATGTCGTTCGATACGTTCGAAATCATGAGGAACCCCGAGTGTGGTGCATGTTCGACGATATCGCCCCGAGAGGGCGAACCAGAACGGGCCGAGGGGCTGAGATGGGCCTGGATGTGCGGAGCGGCCACCGTAAACGTGAACCCAGATAGGGCGCTGGAGCTTGACCTAGAGGAGGTTCGCCACAGGATTCAGACCAGGTACCCTGTTCTGAGGGACTCGGAGATGGCCGTGATATTCGGCTTTGCGGGGGTGGAGATCAGCTTGTTCAGGAATGGAAGGATGCTCATCAAGAACGTCTCCACGGAGGAGGAGGCCCTAGCTGTGTATCGCAATGTGCTGCGAGACCTAAGGCTCGGATAACTATCCTCTCTTTCCTCGCTTCTTGGAGATCTTGTCGAGATGTTTCAGGAAGTCGACGTTGATCTTGTGAATCCCGCCTAGTTTGTCCTCGGTGAGGCGTGACTTCATGTATTCTTGGACTCTGTCCGAGTGCTTCGAAAGTCCGAGGAACAGGAGTTTCGCGGCAGAGGTGGTTACGCCGACGGCGGCTTCTCGATACGCCTCATCCGATTCGCCCTCAACCCCCCTCTCTATCACCTCGTGAGCCAACTCTAGGTCGCGCTCGCTGCCACGAATGATGTGGATGGCAGCCTCCAAGTTGTTCTGGAGAGCCCTTACCTCCTGCAAGTTTCCCGGATCAGCCAACTTCGAGGTGAGCCAGTGCACTTCATTGAGCTCCCTTAGAAGTCTCCAGTCATCCCCCTCCTGGATGCTCCTCGCAGCCAGCTTGGCCGCCAGCTTGTTGGCTGTTGCCACAGCCATCGAGATCCGTGGCACGCTTCCCTGAGCCAGGGACCTGTCGAGCATCTGAGCGATCCTCGTGGATGTGCGCATCTTGCGGCGATACGTCTCCATCCTCTCGACGAGTCCTCCCCGCAGCATCGCCACGTTCGTCAGAAGAAGGTTGGAGACGTACAGGAAGAACTTCAAAGGCGCTGACTCAATGTGGTGCGGGTCATAGAGCCTGAAGGTCAAGAGGTTGTAGTAGTCGAGGGCGGCCCCGAGGCCCTCCACATCTCCCCGAACGGTCGAAGCAAAGCCGTGAGCCAAGATTCTGGACGAGAGCAGAATAGCAGAGAATGTGTCGTCCTTCTCGCAGAGGCTTGATATCCAGTCTACTAGGGACTTGAAGGTTCTTTCCGTTGACAAGCTGCGCGACCAAGCGTCGAGGTCCTGGTTCATCTCCTCCGCGATGAGGCTTTTCACCGTTGATAGACTAAGCGCGAGGGCGTCCAAGATCATTTGTGCTATGGGGCTTTCAGTGTAGATCTGATCCTGGAGGCTTTCTGCTAGGTCGTCCAGAGGCTCCATCTCGCCATCGTAAGCCGACAGAACGATCTTGGCCGCTTGTCTGCTGATTTCGTCAAGGTAGAAGTCCAGACTCACGGTGTCTCGGTCTCCCGTCTCGTACTCTTGAATCTCTAAGCTGAGATCTTTCAGAAGAATGAGGGTTTTTTCGATGATTGCTTCCCCTTCGCTCAACTACAGCTCTCCTCTCGAGAGGCTTTGAACCTCCTATTCAGGAGCACTAGTCAAGATTGCCAGGGTTTGGTCGGGGTCTACCGCTATGGTTATCGTGTCTCCGTCCTTGTACGTTGAGTGGGGGTGGGTTTCGATGACGAATTTCTGGCCGTTGTGCCGAGCTAGGATCATCCTGGTTTTCCCCAGAAAGGACGTGTGGTACACTTTGCATCTGAAGGTGTTCCCCTTTCCTTTGTCACCTATCGCAAAGCTCTCGGGTCTGATGGCGATGAGGACCTTGTCCCCTGGCTGGGGTTTGTAGGAGGGGTTCGACGGTACGGCCTGGACTTCCTCTCCGTCGTCGAGGGCGACCTTGAGATACTTGGCTCTGGAGATGACTTCGCCTTGGAGGAACGTGCCTTGGCCAATGAAGTCAGCGATGAAGGGCGTCTCGGGTCGATAATAGATGTCCACGGGGCTCCCCACCTGCTCGAGTCGCCCCTGGTTCATGATCCCTATTCTGTCGGATATACTCATCGCTTCCTCCTGGTCGTGTGTCACGTAGATCGTTGTGATGTCGAGGCTTCTCTGGATCTTCTTGATCTCTGCCCTCATCTCGAGCCGCAACTTGGCGTCCAAGTTGCTCAACGGCTCGTCGAAGAGCAGAACCTGTGGGTTTATCACCAGTGCCCGTGCCAGAGCCACCCTCTGCTGCTGTCCCCCGCTGAGCTGGTGAGGCGTCCTCTTCCCCAAGCCGCCGAGGCGGACCAGCTTCAGTACCTGTCTGACTCGCTCGTTTGCCTCTCCCTTGGGGATCTTCCTTACCCTGAGCCCGTAGGCCACGTTGTCATGCACAGTCATGTGGGGCCAGAGAGCATAATTCTGGAACACCATTCCAGTTTGGCGTCTGTGGGCCGGCTGGTCCGTCACGTCGGTGTCGGCGAAGAGTATTCTTCCCTCGTCGACAAGCTCGAAGCCCGCTACGCATCGGAGGAAGGTGGTCTTTCCGCACCCGCTGGGGCCGAGAAAGGTGTAGAACTCTCCGTCTCTGATGTGAGAGCTGACGTGATCCACGGCTACCACCTCTCCAAACGTCTTCGTCAGGCCCTCGGTTCTAATGGATACCATCTTGTCGTGAAGTCCTAGACAGCCAACAAGGGGGCCGCGCGGCGCCTCAGCAAGAGGTTTGCCCCCACGATCATGATGAACTGTAGGGACATAAGGATTACACCCATCGCGGCGGCGGCAGGCGGGCCTCCAGCTAGGGAATTGAGAGTATCGAGCATCTTCCACGTCATAGGTGCTGACGCGTGGTGGGCGTCGCCAAGGACGATCCCCGTGCTGACTTCCGACATGCTGTAGACGAACGAAAGCATCGCCCCCGCCAAAACATTGACGAAAACAAGGGGCACGGTGATGGTGAGGAATGTCCTAGTCTTGCTCGCGCCCACATTGACCGCGGCTTCCTCCAGTGCTTCATCCGTCTGCTCTATGCCGGAGAAAACGGTGCGCACCGTGAAGGGAAATTTCCGGATGGTGTAGGCGACGATAAGCATAGGTCCCGCACCTGCTAGCGGCGATATGGGGGTCTTGATGAACACTAGGAGGAGGCCCGTCGCTATCACTATTCCTGGAATAGCTATCGGCATGGTGACGAGGGAATCGATCGCCCCCATGCCGAAGATCTTCTTCCTCGAAACGAGATAGGCGGCACTGACCCCAAGGAGGACGATGATTAGTGTAGCTACGCTTGCATAGGTCAAGCTATTTGCGATAGAACCAAGCGTGAGTGGTTCCCCGAGGACATAGGCGAAGTTGTCCAAGGTGAACTGCTCGGGGAAGGGCGTCGTGGTCCAGCGTCCTGCAAAAGCTAGCAAAACAACCCCCAAATGAGGCAGAGTCGCGAAAAACAGAAGGGCGAGGCAGAACAGAGTGACGAGTAGAGCGACCTTTCTGCTTAGAACCCTTGTCCTAGGTCTCCAGATTCCGCCTTTCGTGAGCATCGCGTATCTTCTTAAACTCACGTATTTCCGAACCACCAGGAACACGGCGAGGGATATGGTCAGAAGTATGAGCGCAAGGGCAGTGGCCTCCTGCGTGATGAGTCCAACGGGGCTGAACATTTTTTGGAAAATCTGCAGTGTCATCACCTTACTAGCGTTGGTTCCTTGGAAGACGATAGGCGTCCCCAGATCCTCCAGACTCAGGATGAAAACAAGCAGGGCCCCGGCCTCCAGGCCCGGCAAGGAGAGAGGGAGAGTGACCGACCTGAATAGCCTGAAGCCGGAGGCTCCCATGTTCTCGGCTTGCTCTTCCATGGTTGGGTCTATGTTGATTATTGCAGCGTAGGCTATGAGGAAGACTATAGGATAGAAGATCAGAGTTTGGACCATGACCAGGGCGGCCAGTCCGGTAATCTCGATCTTGAAGGGCAGAAAGTGGAGAAGGTCGTAGAAGATCGTGTTGAGGGTTCCCTCGGAGGCTATCATCCTCTTCAACCCTATGGCTCCAACAAACGGGGTTGAAAGAAGCGGTATCAGGAGTAGAATCCTGAGGATCTCTGATCCTCGGAACTTGTATCGGGCGAAGATGAACGCTAGGAGGAATCCGATGACTGAGGTGAACATCGTAGTGAGGATGGCTGTGTAGAGAGAGTTCGGTATGACTCCCATATCGAAGCCTTGTATGAAGATTGTGTCGCCCCCGACGATGTCGTAGAACCTTCCTCTTATCCCCTCCAACGCAACGAAGGGAAAGTCTGGGGTTAATCGCAAGGAGAGGGGGAAATAGAACGCGTCGCTGAAGATGAACTGAAACCAGCGAACCGTGAAGGAGCCCGCCTCCATCACAGCGTTGAGAGTCACAGCGAAAAGAGGCACAAGCAGGAAGATCGAGAACAAGCCAACGACGGCCGCTAGCTGGGCCCAAGACAGAGGGTCCAACTGCCACCTGTAGTTCCTCAGCCCTCGACGAACTCTCTTCGCTGAGAAGATCTCTCGGAAGCCGTGAAGCCTATTCAGCAGTAACCGGCGCACGGCCAATGCGAGCTGTACCCTTTACCTAGGATAGCAAGTCTCGGAGATGCTCAAGCAGCTCCGCATAGCGATTCCTCGCGGCGTCTCTCCAATGGCTGGTTATCTCCGAGGAAAACTGTGAGTTCTTCATGGCTTCGTTGATTGCCATGGCGTACTCAAGCGTGTAGGTGTGTTCCATCCCGTCTCCGAGCGGTGGAGACGGTTCCGTGAAGGTGAGGGGCCTGCCCATCTCGAGGGCGAGCTCCTCGAACTGATCGAGGGATATCTCTCCGTCCAAGTAGGCGCCGACAAGCTCACTCCAAAAGTCCACGAGGCTACCGTGCATGTCGGCGAAGACTGCGTCGAAGTAGTATCGGAAGCCAAACTCTACCTGCAACCACTTCGTGTCGTTGATCTGGATGCCCACGTAATCCAGAGTTCTCCGAAAATGCTCATAGAGTTCTGGTCTGGCTTGCCCTTCCGCTGTGTCCCACACATCCTCCCTCATAGGCATCCTGTTGATGTTGGGATCCAGCCAGATCTTCTGTCCCTCAACAGAGATGACCCACTTGATGAAGGCCTGTGCCGCATCCACATGCCTGCTTGTCCGCAGCAGAGCGATGGGGTCGGCGTTGGCGATCGATTCGCCTTGAGGTGTGACGTACTTCAGGTGAGGGTACTTCAGTTCGGAAGAGTACCCGTAGAAATCAATTGCGATAGAGACGGCTACCTCGTTGTTCTCGACCTTGGTCTGGGCCTCCACGGAGCCTCCGGTGAATATGCCGTTGGCCGCGATCCTTGCCAGTATGCTCCAGCCCCTATCCCACCCGAACTTCTCCAGGATTATCTCGTAGATCCTTGTGTTGGAAGTCGAAGTCAAGGATCTCGCGTAGGCTATCTGGGGTTTGGGCAGGGTGGCCCCGAATTCGGGGCTAGCTAGGTCTTCCCAGAGGGCTGGCTCAGGAAGGCCGTATTCTGTCAGAATTACCATGTTGATGATGAAGCCGAACCCTCCTATCGCGGATCCGATCCAGAGAACCTCATCTTCGGATCCTCTTCTGATGGTTGGGGCGCCACCTACCTCCTGCATAATTTCCTCAGCCTCGGCGAGAAGCTCCGAGTCCTCTATTGCAGCGAGGAAACCGTCTACAACGAGGTCGTCGAAGAGCGTCGGTCCACCGCCCCAGGCAACATCTATGTCCCCCTGACCGTCGATGATGCTCCTCCAGTATGCCGGGGAGGGCGAGAGGAATTCGATGTTGCTAACATTGTGTTGCTGGGCCTCTTGGGATTGGAGGAATTCCTCCTTGGCCTTTCGTGTGAGGGTGGTGTCGTGTCTCGTGATTACCTTGAGCGTGATGCCTTCAGCCGGCTCTTCGTCACCGCTGGGACCGGGTAGAAGGAAATACGCGGCGGAAGCTGCCACGATGAGGACGATGAGGATGGCGGCTATCTGGACGTTCCTGCTCACGGCTTGTCTATTCATGAGGAGAATTCACCAGCACATGATGGAAGATGAACGGTATATAATCTTGGAAACTAGTCTCAGGAAGAACATCCGCTGGTCCTGTTTCGGTGAGAGAACAAAAAAAAAGGGTTGGTGGAGGAGTCTATCTCCTCACGTAGAGGGCGACGGCCACGATGATGACGATCACGATGATGATGCCTATTATCAGCGTTATGTCGAAGGCCGGCTTCTCGATGATCGTGGTTCCCCACTCGAAGGCGTTCATGACGAATTCGGGTCCGTCGAGCTCCACGCCGCTGTACTCCGAGTTGAAGGTGCCCCTGTCCCCTATCAGAGACTCGCCCGCGGCCAGGACCTTACTGAACCCTGGGCCCGTGTCCACTATCTCCGCTGCGACCATGCAGAAGCTCCCCTCTTGGCCGTTTGCCACGGCGTTGGGAGCGAACTGGTCGTGGTCGACTATGACCCCTGACGTCGACGTGGCTTGAAGGCACAGCAGGTTGTCATCCTCCAGATCCTGGACCTCGCCGTACTCGCTGTCCTCGAACGCAACCACGATGGTGGGACCGTGGAACAGAATCTTCGACACGCCGGAGTTTATCTCGGACGCGAAATCCTCTCTGTTGATTTGGCTGGACACTACCCTGTAGGGGGCTCCAGCGTTTCCGTCCTCATCGGGATCCTCGACGGATGTAAACTCGATCCGTAGCCTGGCCCCGATGTCTTCGAAGATTATGTTCGGTTGCTCAGCCTTGAAGCCGACCCCAGTGTCCTCCAAGTATCCTTCGACGTAGTCGCTGTCGGATCCCGCCCAGAGGAACTTTCCGCCCTCCTCGAACCAGTTGGCTATGGCGGTGACTTCCGAACTCTTGAAGTTCTTAGAGGTGTCTCGGAGCTTTCCCAGCACCAAGGCATCGACTCCTTCGAGGGAGGTCGAAGTGATCGAGGTCAGCTCCTTGACGCTGTATCCCTCTTGCGTGAGGTTGCCCTTCAAGTCGGCGAAGTATGCCTGAGAGTATTCGTCGCCAAAGTCCTTCACTCGATATTCGCCAGCAATCTGCACTGTGTCGAAGGCGATCGTCTTCTCCTCTTGTCCACTAGAGATGGGGATCGCAGCTAGAGCCAGTGGCGCGATGAACAGTGCTATCACTAGAAACGGTGTAAACTTTCGCAAGGGTATCTACCTTACCATACAGGGAAAAAGCAGTTCTGTATTAAAGCTTTGCCAACGGCAAGACTGGCGCTCTAAGGGAGGCAACTGCCCTTTATCTCTTCTCCGGGACCTGGCGATCGCAAAGGGACCTCCGCAATGAGTTCCCTCAATCGTCACCGTCTGAAAGAACGTCGGTACAGGAGAGCCAGAGCAACGGCGACGGCCACGACGATCCCTACGAGAACTAATGTAGAGTCAATCACCGCAGGTTCAGAGTCACCCGATTCCCCGTCAACGAAAGTCAACGCAACTGGGCCGAAAGCGGCCTGCTGACCCAAGGCATCTTCGGCTCGTAGGCTGTAGTAGAGGCTTTCTTCTTCCACCGGGATCTG
>JAUWBL010000009.1 GCA_030601715.1 Candidatus Geothermarchaeota archaeon
GCTACGCTGTCACTCCTTAGCAGGGATTGACGTGCCGAGCCACACAGAAGTAGTCATGACGGGAAGGATCTTGCACGACGAAGAAACCGAGGAGGGGCCCTTCGTGGATCTCACCGGGACGTGGGACGCTGTGAGGCAGCAACCCGTCGTGGAGGTCGACACACTCTACCACAGGGACAACCCGATATGGCAGGTCATCCTACCGGCAGGCAAAGAGCACCGCCTTCTTATGGGCATTCCGCAGGAACCTCGCATCTTCAGGATAGTACAGAATGCCGTGCCCACAGTGACAAACGTGACACTACCCCCAGCCGGGCTGTCATGGCTGCACGCCGTCGTCTCGATAAAGAAGCGGGCGGAGGGCGAGGGGGGAAACGCCGCCCTAGCCGCACTTTCAGCTCACCCTAGCTTGAAGAGGGTCATTGTGGTGGATGACGACATAGACATCTTCGACCCTGATATGGTGGAATGGGCTGTTGCCACCAGGCTGAGGCCGGGCAAGGGCATTACAGTTATTCCTGATACCCGGGGCTCATCTCTCGACCCATCCAGCGGGAAATCGGGCCTCGTGTCGAAATGGTTCATCGACGCCACCATTCCCTTGGATGCTGATCCGGGGAAATTCATGAGGGTCGACGCATCCTACACCCACGCCGAAAAGGAGTTCTGATGTACCTCACCCGCGCCGAGGAGGAGACCCTCAATGGCAACGCCGGATACACCAAGCAGAAGGCCATGGAGATCCTGGTGGCTCTCGGGAAGATCTACGAAGCGGACCGATTGATCCCCATAGCTTCAGCCCAGATAGCAGGCGTGAGCTACAGGTCCCTTGGGGACTCGGGGACCGAGTGGATCGAATCTCTCGCCGGAGATGAAGTAGAGGTGCCCACCACCCTCAACCCAGCGGGGATGGACCTCGGCAGATGGCGTGACATGGGGATCCCCGAGGACTTCGCCAAGAGACAACTACACATCATAAAGGCATACAGCGACTTGGGCATCACACCTACCTGTTCGTGCACGCCCTACCTAGCTGGGAACCTGCCATCCTTTGGGCAACACGTAGCCTGGTCCGAGTCCTCGGCAGTCTGCTACGCCAACTCCGTCATCGGGGCTCGAACCAACAGGGAGGGAGGGCCTTCAGCTCTGGCGGCAGCCCTTATCGGGAAGACACCGAACTACGGCTACCACCTCTCAGAGAATAGACAGCCAACACTTCAGGTGTATGTTAGATCCAAACTCAAACGAGGAAGCGATTTCGCCGCACTCGGGTTTTGGATGGGAAGGAGAGCCAAGAACAGGGTGCCTTTCGTCTCCGGTGTTCACTCGGCGAGGCTAGAAGACCTCAAACAACTGGGTGCGGCCATGGCGTCCTCTGGCGGGGTGGCGCTCTACCATGTTGAGGGAGTCACACCCGAGAGCCGCGCAGTTCAGGTAGAGCCAAATGAAAAGATCTCTTTCGGCTCTCGAGAGCTACGCGAAACTTATGAGTCTCTTACGACAGCTAAGTCGGGTTGGGTAGACCTCGTTTGCTTCGGATGTCCCCACTGCTCTTTGGAAGAGATTCAGAGGATAGCTGAGCTCGTGCGGGGCAAGAAAGTGACCGAAGGGCTGAGGCTTTGGGTGTTTACCTCGGCTGTGGTGAGGTCGCGAGCCGAAGAAAAAGGGTTTGTCCAAGCGATTGAACGGGCTGGCGGACAGGTGTTCTCCGATACCTGCATGGTGGTGGCGCCGATGAGGGACTTAGGTGTCAGGCGAATGGCGGTCAACTCGGCCAAGGCAGCTTTCTACGGACCGACAGTTCCTGAGGTGGACATCGTGTTCGAGAGTCTCGAGGATTCTGTGAGGATGGCTACTGGAGATGACTAGGCACATCCAATGTCGACCCATCGCGAAGGGGATTGCTGAGGGTTCGGCTCTCGTTTCCCAAGAGCCTGTCACGTTCTTCGGTGGAGTGGATCCAGAGACGGGAACTGTCATAGAGAAGAACCATCCTTTGAACGGTCAATCCATCTCAGGCAGGGTTCTCGTGTTCCCAACGGGAAAGGGGTCGACCGTTGGCTCCTACGTTCTCTATCGGCTGGCCAGAAACGGCAAAGCCCCAAAGGGGATGGTGTGCCAGGACGCCGAGCCCATCGTGGCGGTGGGGGCCATCATATCCGGCATCCCCATGGTCGACAGGCCTGAGGACTACGAGTTCGAGACCGGACAATGGATCCACATTGATGGTGAGAAGGGAAGCATAACCGTTGAGTGAAGGACATCAGAAAACGACTATCTTGAAGCTCGGTGGCTCCGTCCTCACCGAGAAAGAGAAACCCTTCACTCCAAACCTCAGAAACCTCAACAGACTGGCGCGAGAGATAGCCGGTGGCTTCGACCCCCAGCATCGACGACTCGTGCTGGTACACGGAGCGGGTTCCTTCGGACACCCCATAACGAAGAGAACAGGAATCCACAAGGGTCTCTTGAGTCCCGAGGACCTGGTGTCCTTCGCGACTGTCCAACGGTGGCAGAACCAGTGGAACGTCATCGTGGTTGAGGCACTGCAGAACCAACAGGTCCCCGCCATCCCCATCCAGCCTTCGTCCCACGCGGTCATGGAAAAGGGGCGGATTGTCAGCTTTTCGCTAGATGTGATCGAGGGGGTACTGGAGCTAGGGATGTTGCCTGTACTCTACGGCGTCCCCGCCTATGACAAGGCCTTGGGCTCCACGATCCTCTCAGGGGACCAGATCGTGTCCTACCTCGGTGAGAAGCTGAAGGCTGACAAGGTCATCCTCGGGACAAATGTCGACGGCCTCTTCACTAGTGATCCGAAGGAGGAGCCAGACGCAGAACTGATCGAAACGGTCACGAGAAAAGACCTTGTCGAGGTGAGACGTCATCTGGTCGAGCCGTCGGGAGCTGATGTGACGGGCGGAATGAGCGGCAAGTTCAGAGAAATAGTTCGGTTGGCTGAACGGGGAATCACTTGTCTGATCATCAATGCTGGGACGGCAGGCACAGTCGAAGCGGCTCTCACGGGGGAGAAGGTGAAGGGCACGCTGATCCGGTTATAGCACGTCTGGCCAGACGCTACTCACCAGCTTGTCGACCACCCTCCTTTGACCCCCACCTCGAGTACAGGTCGTGGTCTATCTGAAACTGCTCAAACACTCTTCCAACGATGTGGTCGACTAAGTCGTCGATTCCTTGGGGATTGTGGTAGAACGTGAGTACGGGAGGCAGGATCACCGCCCCCGCTTGGGAGAGGGTCATCATGTTTCGGAGGTGGATCGGACTTAGGGGCGTTTCCCGCACTACAAGGACCAGCTTCCTGCCCTCCTTCAGGGTGACTGAGGCGGCCCGAGAGATAAGGTCATTGGAGAAGCCGAGAGCTATAGATGCCATCGTGTGCATGGTGCACGGTATGATAACCATGCCATCGATGCTGAAGGAACCGCTGGAAACGGGTGCCTCCAAGTCGTCGTTATCATACATAAAGTCCGCCATCTTCGAAACTTCAGCGATGCTAGCTCCCACCTCCGACTCAATCAGCCGGGCTCCCCACTCGCTAAGAATCAGGTAGGATTTCACATCGTCGAGATCCCCCAGGATCTCCAGCAACCTTGTGCCAAGCACGACTCCCGTCGCTCCTGTTATCGCAACTATCAGATTCATGGATTGCCACCCGCGCTGATGCGCATGCTACCCCTGGTGTCCATTACTTCAATTAGGAGCGCAGTCTGGACAAACGTCTGCTTGTCCTCTCTTCAGGGTTAGGCAAAATGCTTGGAGCCAAGGCTTCTGCTACCTCCCTGTTATCCAGCTTATGGTCTTCTCCCTGTCCCAGACTTCGATGCCCTTTCTCTCGTAGAATCGCGTAATGTTCGAGATGTCCCTCGACAGAAACTCCTCAGCTAGAGGATGATCTCTCAAAACAGCTTGAGCGAAGTCGAACAGAACCGGCTTTCCTCCATAGTAGAAAATGTTAAACTCACTGAGGTCGGAGTGGACCAAGCCCGCCTTGCGGTAGAGACGCCTGACTTGGCTCAGTATTTGTCGGTAGAATGTCTTGCTAGAGCGGTTAAGCTCCTTGAGGGTTGGTGCTGACACAAAGTCCTCCCCGACAAACTCCATCACCAGAACGTTTCCGGTCGAGTAGATCGGCTTGGGAACCCGCACCCCATTGCGGTGGGCAAGAGTGAGGTTCTTGAACTCTTTTGAAGTCCAGGCGTAGACAATTTTACGGGTCTTCTTCCCCACTGATCTAAAACGGGGGTCGCCCATGAGGTACTTCATCCGGCCCCTCTTGAACGCAGCCGTGCTGACTAGGTATATCTTGACTGCCAGGGGGGTTCCTTGGGGATCCTCGGCGGCGTAGACTCGCGCCTCTTTCCCTGAGGCCACTGTGCCGTGAACCCGTCTCACAACCCCCCTCCGAATAATCCTGTAGAGGGTCATTAGAGTGCTACGGTCCCAAACGTCTTCAAGCGTTTCGTAGTCGTCGGAGAACCTGCGGAGCAGCAACTGTTGTTTGACGAACCTGTCCTCCCTCTCCTGAAGCTTCTTCATGACTCTCCGATGCTTCTCTGGGGGGACGGAGGTCAAAGCATCACCATTCTGGCGTCGTCCTACAACACAAAGGGTTTCGGAGAACTAAAGCAGGATCTGGTCCTTTGACTACGAGTGACGGAGAAACGGGACGGTCCTGTCACTCTCCAGAAATACAAAGACACATCCGGCCTTCGGACCAGCTGGATCCTACAGGATCCATTCGGGGAGGTGACCGTGTTCTCTCAGCCACTCCTTCTGGCTCGCGACGTAACGACCAACGATGTCTCCTTTCGTCTCGTCCTGGAACCCCCAGAGCTCTACCACCACCGCGTCACCTAGTCGGATCCAGGTCCTTCGCCTCATCTTGCCCTTGATCCTGCAGGTTCTCGTGTATCTGTCGGTGCAGAGAACAACAATGCGGTCATTACCCACCATTTTCTTGACTACGCCGAACAGCTGTCCGGGGCCGGGGAGGGGCGTGTTCTTTATCTGCTTTTCGGTCAGCACCTTCCTCTTGCCCAAGACCTACACCACATGGGGATTCGGTAGGACGACTAATAAGAGGCATCACCCTCCGCTCCAGAAGACAAGAGTCTGCGAGGGAACTTCCTCGGCCTCAGACCCTGAGGTACATGGCCGTTGGGATACCGTTTACCTCTCCGACGCTGTCGGGGTGGACGTATCCCTTCTCTACACCCCTCCGCACGGCTTTTCTGCCATATAGGTTGACAGACGAGCAACCCCTGATTAGAGTCGACAGCTCCTCAGCCGAGCACTCATGATCCACCTTCTTCCCCGAGAATACGGCATCCTTCTCCTCTATCAGCTCCCTGTCGTAGACGAAAGCATACCTCGTCCGTCTCTCGAGCATGATCTGGACGAAGTAGTCTCTATCCTGCACTCACATCGCTTCCGCGGAGGTTTCGGTGCCACACACATCGCACTTCAAGGTGAGGATCCGCTTCACCCTCGTGAGCTGGGTGTCGGGTCCTCCACACGCGGGACAGATCACATACTTTCGGAGGAATTTCTCCAACACCGACTGGAGGGTCCTCATGTCCAGCCTAGCTTGAACTATCAGCCTAGGCTCGTCGTAGACCCCCGGCGCCGCGACCTCCTTGCTCAGAAATGTTGTCATGAGCTTTGGATCCCTTCTGAGAGCCTTGGTGATCTCCTTGAAGTTCACTATGATAGATCTACGACCCTCGTAGCCTAGCACGGGACGCGGAATCCGAAACCGCTCCTCGGTGGCGGACTTCTCTGGCAACTTCTCCAGCAATGCGTCCAGCATCTCGGTGTATCTACTCTCGTTCATGGGCTCCGGCTCATCTCTAGAGTAAAGGGCAATCCTTAAAAGACGGTCGCTTCCCCCCTGCAACGACTCCCGACGACGTCATGAAACTGTGAGATTCTAATGTGGTGCTCCATCGGTTCGCTACGGAGGCTCCCGACGTAGTTGACTTAGATGCTCTTGGGTTCCGGCCTGCTGGGAATCCGTGATAGGCGGGGAGGTCAAGGAGGCTCGTGCCTCCTTGGCAGTCGTGCCACAACTTAAATCAGCGGCTCTCCGCCTAGTCATCAAGCAACGATGTAGGGAAGGTGGTTGTGTTGATTGGCTTGATAGGGGGCTCGGGGCTAGAAACGTTCATCGAGAAAGGGGACAAGATCGTTGTCGAATCGCCATATGGCTCCGTCAGCGCTGTCAAAGGCGAGATCAATGACACTGAGATCCTGTTCGTGTCCCGCCATGGCCCCGGACACGAGCTCCCGCCTCACAAGGTCAACTACAGAGGCAACATCTACGCTATGAGAAAGATGGGGGTCAGAAAGATTCTCGCTACGAGCGCAGTTGGAGCACTACACAAAACCTGGAGGCTAGGTTCAATCATCTTTCCTGACCAACAGATAGACTACACCCGAAAGCGTCACTACACCTTTTATGATGATCAGACTGTTCATGTCGACCTCACGCACCCCTACTGCCCGGTCATGCGCAGGATCCTCATGGAGACCAGCCGACGACTCGAAACTCCAGCGAGAGAAAGGGGAACATACATCTGTTTCGAGGGGCCGCGGTTCGAAACGGCGGCCGAGATAACGATGGCGAGGATCCTAGGGGCTGACATTGTGGGAATGACGGGATCCCCCGAGGCAGCTCTCGCGAGGGAACTCGGGCTCTGCTATGCTACGATCTGCGTGGTCACCAACTGGGCGGCCGGAATCCAGGAAAAAGTGACCCATACGGAGACCTTGCAGGTGTTGGAAAGAGAGAAGAGCACCATAGGTTCTCTGCTTGAGGCTTCGGCATCCGAGCTCGACACCTTCCGGAGGACCGAAGATTGTAAGAGGTTTGAGAAGATCGGTGAGAGGTTCGTTGGGAGGATGGAGGCTTGAACCTTATCATAACTGGCGGAAGAGTCGTATCCGACAAAGTCATACGGGACGGAGCCGTCGTCGTGGAGGAGAACCGAATAGTCGACATCGGAAGGTCGGATGACCTCAAACCAAAGTACAGAAGATATGAGAAGATAGATGCCGAACGCCACTTGGTTATCCCAGGCCTGATCAACAGCCACACCCACGCGGCGATGACCCTATTCAGAGGGTACGCGGACGACCTGCACCTAAAGGAGTGGCTTGAGAACAGGATATGGCCCATAGAGGCCACGCTGACAGCGGACGAGATCGAGCTCGGAGCTCGGCTGGCCGCTGTGGAATGCTTGCTGTCCGGAACCACGACCCTCTGCAGTGTCTATCACTACGTACCAGACAGGAATGAGGCTTCCGCATTCGCAGAGGCGGGAATACGGGCCGTAGTAGGACACGGGTGCTTCTCGTGGAGGAAAGAGCAAGACAGGAAGATGACGTTTGACTTGGCTAGGAGGTGGCACGGCTCCAACGGGGGGAGGATTAGGGTCTCAGTCGCTCCCCACGCACCCTACACCGTCGATCCCCAGTACTTTAGGGAACTGGAAGGCATACGCAGGGACCTCAACGAGAAGTTCGGCCAAGAACACCCCATCATTCACTGCACCCATGTGGCTGAAACAAAAGGAGAGGTGGAGGAGGTCAGGAAGGCGTTTGGCGTGGAGATTCCGGGCGGCAGCCTCTTCAGCTATTTAGATGAGCTGGATGTCCTTTCCGACCAGTTCTTGGCAGCGCACTGCGTCTATCCTACGAAAACCGACATGGAAATCATGAGAAAGAGGAGCGTCAAGGCCTCCCACAACATTGTCTCCAACTTCAAGCTGGGCAGCGGTCTCAGCCCCGTATCTGACATGATCAAACAGGGAATAACTGTGTCACTCGGCACAGACAGCCCGGCGTCAAATAACTCGCTAGACATGTTCGAGACCCTGAAATACGCCACTTTGGCCCAGAAGTTCGGATCTGGGGATCCCACAGCTCTTCCGGCATCCCAGGCTTTCCGTCTAGCCACCATCGAAGGAGGAAAGGCTCTGTGCTGGGAGGATTTGGGATGGCTGAGGCCCGGTTTTCTGGCTGACATAGTGACAATCAGACTTCGCAAGCCGCATTTGACGCCCCTCTATGACGAATACAGCCAGCTTGTCTACGCAGTCAAGAGCTCCGACGTTTCGACCGTCGTCGTGGATGGGGAGCTAGTAGTCGACAATGGCCGTTTAATACCCCTTGACGTTGAGAGCCTGTTAGATGTTATGAGCGGGAAGGCCTTGGAGCTTCAGGAAAGGGCTTCAGATGTGACTGCGGGAGCAAGACCTTGATGAGCATCATCAGACATCCAGAGTGGGCCGAGAAAGGGCGTATGGCCGTGGATTGGGCATCAGCCCACATGCCTGCTATAGGAGAGATTCTGAAAAAGCACAGAGAGACCTCGCCCCTCAGTGGAGTGAAAGTGGGCGGTTCCCTCCACGTCACGAAGGAGACAGGTGTACTGGTCAAGGCTCTAAAGGAGCTAGGAGCGGATGTCGCTCTTGCAGCCTCCAATCCAATTACCACTCAGGACGAGGTCGCGGCTCATCTCTCGGATGTCGGGATCCATGTCTATGCCTTCAGGGGGGAGACGCGAGGGGAGTACCTGACCTTCATAGCAGAGATAGTGGACTTCGAACCCGACATAGTCATCGACGACGGGGGAGACACCCACGTTTACCTACACGAGGAGAGACAAGACCTGCTCCAGAGCATTGTTGGCGGGACGGAGGAGACCACCACAGGCATAACCCGCCTCCGAGCCCTTTCCGAGGCTGGCAAGCTGGCCTACCCAATCATGGCTGTCAACAACGCGAAGACGAAGAGGATCTTCGACAACCGCTACGGCACGGGTCAGAGCACCATAGAGGGAATCCTGAGGGCCACATCGCTCCTTCTCGGGGGTAAGGTGTTCGTAATATGTGGCTTCGGATACGTGGGAAGAGGAATAGCGGAGCGGGCTAGGGGGATGGGATCAAAGGTGGTGGTGACGGAAGTGAATTCTCTGAGGGCTTTGGAGGCCCACATCAGAGGCTTCTCCGTGATGCCCTTGGAAGAGGCGGCGAAGATCGGAGACATTTTCGTCACAGCTACGGGGCAGACGGATGTGATCAGGAAAGAGCACTTCGGATTGATGAAGGACGGCGCGATTCTCGCCAACAGCGGACACTTCGATGTCGAGATCAGCAAGGAAGACCTGGAGGCTCTTGCTCTCAAGAAGAGAGAAGGAGTTCGAGAATTCGTCGATGAATACGTCCTGAGCGACGACAGAAGGCTGTATCTGCTGGGAGAGGGGCGACTGATCAACCTGGTGGCTGCCGAAGGCCACCCCCCAGAGGTGATGATGTCCTCATTCTCGAATCAAATCCTTTCGGTGATATATCTCATCGAAAATGACGGCGGACTAGACCCCAAGGTCTATGACATCCCGAAGGAGATCGACAGCGAAGTAGCTGATTTCGTGCTGAAGGGTTGGAGAATAGCGAAGGACGTGTTGACCGACAAGCAGAAAAGATACGAGAAGAAGTGGAGGTGACCCATCGTGGCTAGATGGGTGGTGACTGCGGGGTGGCCCTACGTAAACCATATGCCTCACCTTGGAACCCTCGTGGGATCCCTCCTGTCAGCGGACGTCTTCGCCAGGTATCTCAGGCTTAGAGGACATGATGTCCTCTACGTGACAGGATCCGACGAACACGGCACTCCCGTGGAAGTTGAAGCCATAAAGGAAGGGATATCCCCCGAAGAGCTGGCCTCTGCCAACCACGAGAGACTAGTGGAAGTTCTCAAAGGGTTCCGCATCAGCACCGATAACTACACCAGAACCCACAACCCGATTCATATGAGGTTCGTCCAGGAATTCTACAGAAAGGTCTACGACAACGGGCACATCGTACAGAAGCCAGAGGAACAGTTCTACTGTGAGAACGATCAGCTTTTTCTCCCCGACAGATTCGTGAAGGGTGTGTGCCCGGTCTGTGGCTACGAGGATGCGGAGGGGGACCAGTGTCCATCCTGCGGACGCTTGCTCACGCCGACCGAGCTAAGGGAACCCACCTGCTCAGTGTGCGGAAAGCCCCCGAGGATAAAGAAGACTACCCAGTGGTATTTTGACCTCCCCAACTTTGAAGAGTTCCTGAAGCGTCTATTAGAGAAGTCGGAAACCCTCACACAGAACGCCAGGAGCTTTAGCCTCCAGATGATCAAAGCGGGTCTTAAGGCGAGATCCGTGACAAGAGACAATAAATGGGGCATCCCGGCGCCTTTCCCCGAAGCTGGGGGAAAAACGATCTATGTGTGGATGGAGAACATGCTGGGCTACGTGTCGGCCGTTGTCGAACACTTCAAAGAGAGAGGCGAAGACGATGGCTGGAAGGAGTATTGGCAAGACCCCGAAACCAACATTATCTTCTTCATCGGCAAGGACAACATACCCTTCCACGCCCTCATTTTCCCCGCACTGCTTCGGGCTACAGACGACCCTTACACGTTCCGACACCACATAGCTGCCACAGAGTTCCTCATGTGGGAGAACCAGAAGTTCTCCAAGAGCAAAAGAGTAGGAATCTGGCTAGATGAGGCGCTCAGATCTCTCCCGGCTGACTATTGGCGGTTCTCCCTAATTCTCATAAGGCCCGAGGTCAAGGACACCAGCTTCTCCTGGGAACATCTAGAAAAGGCGGTAAACGAGGAGCTAAACGACCAGCTCGGCAACTTGGTTCAACGGATCTTGGTTCTTCTCAATGAGCACTTCGACGGTGAGGTTCCGGAGCCCAAGGAGCTGAGTCGCACGCAGATCTCTCTCATGAACCGCGTGACCGCCACACGAGAAAAGGTTGAGGGATACATTGAGAACTATCGTCTTCAGAGGGCTCTCGTCAGCATCATGGAGTTGGTGAGGAAATGCAACTCGTTTCTGAGCCTCGAGGAGCCTTGGCACAAGGTGAAGACGAACAGACAGGAGGCAGGCAACACCTTGTACGCCGTCTTCTATGCGCTGAGGGCTGTCTCGGTTATGCTCTATCCCTTCCTTCCCTTCTCGGCTGAGAAGCTACTTGGTTACCTCGGAATCGAACCACGCGAGATTGGGTGGAGTCAGATAGGGACTTCCGTGCCGAAGAAACATTCGGTAGCCGGGGAACACGCCCCGCTCTTCTTCAAGATTGACATCGGAGATGTCAAGAAGAAGCTTGAAGGGAACACAGCGCCTAGAGAGGAAGCTGAAGAACTCGTTTCCTTCGAGGACTTCTCCAAGCTAGACCTCAGAGTGGCGAAGATAGTTCACGCGGAGAGGGTCAAGGGAGCAAGGGAGCTGCTCAGGTTGGATATCGACGTGGGAGACGAGACGAGAACGACGGTCGCCGGACTAGCCTCACAGTACACCCCGAGTCAGCTTCGGGGCAAGACGGTCATCGTGATCTGCAATCTGGAGCCGCGGCAGATCTACGGCGTTACATCCGAGGTGATGTTGTTGGCAGCTTCATCGAAGAATAGAGAGGTTGCCATTCTGACTCCGGACAAGGCGGTGGAGATCGGTAGCAGAGTGCACTGAGCTTGTTCAGGATCGACCTACACAGCCACACGGAGTACTCCCACGACGCCTTCACGACGCTCCCCGACTGTGTGAGGTTCGCGGAGCGGAACGGATTGCATGGGCTGGCTGTTACCGACCACGACACAACAGAGGGGGCTGTTAAGCTGTTGAAGATGTTTCCGAAGACCTTTCTCTACGTTCCGGGAGTCGAGGTAACAACCCCGCAGGGTCATATTCTCGCACTCAACATAACCGAAAAACCGCCCGGTGGACGAGAGGTCGATTCCCTAGCCCACTGGGTCCGTGAGAGAGGAGGCATCACTGTTTGGGCCCACCCATTTGACCCCTTTCACAGGACCCCACACTTCGAACGCTTGGCTTCCCACGTTGATGCCATAGAGGTGGCCAACTCACACGTCCTGCTCTATGAGAGACACAAGGAGCTGGCGTTGAGGTTTCTTTCGTCCAACAGGAAGGGTGTGACGGCTGGAAGCGATTCCCACCTGCCGGAAACCATAGGTAGAACGTACCTCGCGTTTGAGGATGCCCCGGGGAACACCGACGAGCTTTTGAAATGGGTTGTCCAGGGGAGGGGAGTTCCCATGGGTAGGCGAACCGAGCTCCGATGGCGCTTCAGGAAAATCCGAAAGCAGCTAGCTGAGTGGGTGTCCTAGGATCCAGGTGGTTGCGGCGTCAACTATTCTTACAGGAACGACCTGACCGATAGGCCAATCATCCTTCAGCACCACCGGTTTGTAGGCGTAGTTTCTCCCAACCATCCCTTCCTTTCCTCTCTCGTCCACCAAGACTCTTCCCCGCCAGCCCAGCCACATGCTGTTCCTCTTCCACGAGATCTCATGGACGAGCCTGGTAAGACGTATGCTCCTCTCCTTTATCGTCTCGGTGGGCACCCGTTTCATCTGCTTGGCCCTCGTCCCCGGTCTAGGGAAGAACTTCGAGACGTTGACCACATCTGGCTCCGTTCTCCGAACAACATCAAGAGTATCCTCGAAGTCCGACTCCCTCTCCCCCGGGTGCCCGACGATGATGTCCGTGGCGATGGTGAATCTCTCGCCGAGTTCCTTCCTAACTGTTTGAACTATGTCTATGTAGTCTCCAGCAGTGTGTCCCCTCTGCATCACGCGGAGAACTTCATCGCTACCGCTCTGAACAGGTATGTGAAGGAAATCGAAGAGTTTCCTGTTCTCCGTGAAGGTCCGGACAAGTTCATCCAGGTATCCCTTCAAGAAGCGAGGATTCGCCATCCCGACCCTCACCCGAAAATAGCCCCCTATCTCGCCGATCAGTCTCAGTAGCGAGACTAAGCTAGTTCCGTCCCTGAGATCCTGGGCGTATGGGCCCAAGTCCACTCCCGTCAACC
>JAUWBL010000012.1 GCA_030601715.1 Candidatus Geothermarchaeota archaeon
GATAAAGAGACGCTAGCCCTGGCGAGGATCCGTGAGCGACCTGCCTGAAGAGACCAGCAAAGAGGACGAGAAAGAGCCTCCTGCCGACGAGGAGCACGAAGAAGCCGTCCTAGCAGAAGAAGCCGTGGAGGAGGAGGTTCCCCCGAAGGCGGAAGAAGAGGATTTCATACCTGTCGAGGAGAGGGTCTACACCGTTCCCCTCTCGCCCATCAGGGCGGGACGGGGGTATAGAAGAACCCCCAGGGCGGTCAAAGCGCTTCGACGCCACGTCATGAAACACATGAAGACTGACAGGGTAACCTTGACCAAAGAGGTCAACGAACTCCTCTGGAAAAGAGGCATAAAAATGCCTCCAAGAAGGATCAGAATCAGGGCAGCCAGGAACGAGGAGGGCGAGGTCAGGGTCTACCTCGCCTAGACGGTAGATATACTTGCCCGTGCTCAGAACTGACATCCGGGGCTCCATCTACATAGGCAACTATGCCAAGGCTATGGGAGACCACCTGCTGCTGACGGGAGACGCTCCCGATCGGGAAGCCAAGAGGTTTGAGAAGACCCTGGGGGGCACACCCGTCAGAGTCCGGCTCAGAGCTTGTCACCTGACCAGTCCCTTCTTCGCGGGCAACAGCTCCGGCATCCTTGCCTCAAGATTCGTGGAGGACGAGACTCTTGAGGCACTTCGGAACTCCTCGAATTCCCAACGCGTCCACACGCTTGAAACCAGGTTCACCGCCATCGGCAACCTCATCCTCGCCAACGACAGGGGCGCCCTCGTCTCGCCGGTGCTCTCTGCGAGCCACCTACGTGTCGTGGGAGACGCCTTGAATGCCGAGGTGGAGAAGGGCACACTCGGGAGAGCTTCCTACGTGGGTTCTCTGGCCACCGTCAACAACCACGGGGGCATAGTAACGCCCTTCGCCTTGGATGAAGAGATTCAAAGACTGGAAGATCTTCTTGGGATTGAGGTTCACCGGGGAACCATCAACTCGGGAATCCCCTTCATCGCCTCCGGTCTTGTGGCCACAGACAAAGGGGCGTTGGCTGGAAAGCTCACCGATGGGAAAGAACTCATGGCGATCACCCAGGCATTGAAGGTGTTGTAGTTGAGTGAGGCTCAATCTGTTCAGCGGCTGATACATGAGGAGAGGAGGCTAACTGCGATGATAGAGCAGGTGTCGAGGGAGATCCTGACGCTGGAGAGGGCGATGGTGGAAAGGAGGATGGCCCTCACGACCATCGATGAAGATCTAAAGGAGGCTCTCAAGGAGAAGGAGGTGCTGGTGCCCATAGGGGGAGAGGTCTTCCTCTACGCGGCGACATCCTCCCTCGACCGGGTGCTGGTCAACATCGGCGCCAACGTCTTCATGGTGAAGAGGAAAGAGGAAGCACGGGGGCTGCTCCAAGGCAAGTTGGAGGCCTTCCAGAGGGCGCATCAGGAGAGAACCGCCCTCCTCCGAGACCTGCGAGGAAAGCATGACGGGATTGCGGCAGCCCTCATGGAGTACCAGGCGCGAGCTCAGAGACAAGGCTAGTCATGTTCGAGAGATTCAGACGACAACTGAACGGCCTCATCAAACATCTTTCCGAAAAGGAACTCAACGAGGGGGATCTGGATAGCCGGCTCCACGAGCTGGAGCTTGTATTGGTTCAGAACGACGTGGCCGTTGAGACAGCCGAGAGGATAGCAAGGCGCCTACGGGACACCCTCATTGGTTTGAGGATCTCGAGATGGAAGGGAGCAGAAGAGACGATCCACGGTGGCTTGAAGAAGGCATTGCTGGAGGTTTTCGCGGGGGTTGAACCCTTCCACCTTGAGAGAATCCTTGAGGGAAAGCCCGAGAACGAGCCCTTGGTAGTGGTCTTCGTTGGCATAAACGGCGTGGGGAAGTCGACAACTATCGCCAAGATCGCCCACCGCTTCAAGAGGGACGGTCACAAGGTCGTACTTGCCTGCTCTGACACCTACAGAGCGGGCGCCATCGAGCAGTTGGAGATCCACTCTAGTCGTCTCGGGCTCAAGATGATCAAACAGCGGTATGGAGCCGACCCCGCCGCGGTGGCCTACGACGCCGTAGACCACGCCAAGGCTAGGGGCGTTGAGGTTGTCCTGATTGACACCGCCGGAAGACAGCACATCGATGTAAACCTCATGAACGAACTCAAGAAGGTCATAAGGGTGGCGGAGCCTGACGTCGTTGTCCTTGTAGTGGACTCCTTGACGGGAAACGACGGCATCCGCCAGGCGGAGGAGTTCCTGCGGTACACCGGCTTCGACGCGGTGGTCATGACGAAGATGGATGCGGATGCGAGGGGTGGCATCGCCATATCAGTCGCGGACAGGACATCCAAGCCAATCATATTCGTGGGGACGGGACAAGACTATGACGACTTGGAGCCCTTCGACTACGAGGCATACGTCAATACCCTGCTCGGAGGGCTTTCTTGAGGAAGGATTTCCTGACTCTGAACGACTTTTCCCGGAAGGACATTCGGGACCTCCTAGACTTGGCCTCAGACATGAAGGAGAAGCCCAGCACGCATCGTTCTGTCCTACCAGACAAGGTACTTGCCATGGTCTTCCAAAAGCCATCCACGCGCACTTATGTCTCCTTTGAAGTGGCCATGGCTGGGATGGGCGGCCACGCCATCTACCTCGGTTGGGATCAGCTCCAACTAGGCCGAGGGGAGACCATCGAGGACACCGGACGCGTCCTGAGCCGATACGTCCACGGCATCATGGCGAGGGTGTTCGACCATAGAGACCTAGAAAGACTCGCCGCATCCTCCACTGTTCCCGTCATCAACGGTCTGTCGGACCTGTACCACCCGGCTCAGGTCCTGTCGGACCTCCTCACCATCCGTGAGAAGAGGGGACGTCTCAAGGGAGTCAGCCTGGCGTACATAGGCGATGGCAACAACGTCTGCAACTCGCTCCTCCTTGGAACCACCAAGGTCGGAGTGGACATATCCGTGGCCTCGCCCCCTGGATTCGCTCCTCGAAAAGATATTGTGGAGATGGCGAAGCAGAACGCGGACGAAAGCGGATCAAGGATCACAATCATGGAGGAGCCTCGCAAGGCCGCCCTGGCTGTCGACATCATCTACACCGATGCTTTCGTTTCGATGGGGATGGAGAAGGAGAGGGAAAGGCGACTCGGGGCTTTCCTGCCTCGGTACAGGGTCGACGCTGATCTCATGGACATCGCTGGGGAGGGCAGCCTGTTCATGCACTGCCTGCCCGTCCATCGAGGGGAGGAGGTCTCGGGCAGCGTCATCGACGGGGAGCAGTCGGTAGTATGGGATCAAGCTGAGAACAGACTCCACACTCAGAAAGCCCTCCTCTACACGCTCCTAAGAAACGGAGCATGACCACCCTCATTCTTGCGAGCACTACCGACGCCGCCAGTCGCAACATCGCTGTTGAACTTCTGGAGAAGCTTGACCTCCAAAAGGACTCCACGAAGCAGGGATGGTTCAACGCTAGCGGCGTTCACCTCCGGCTGCTTGACCACGACCTCATCGGGCTCAGACAACATGAGATTGGGGATCCGTACGAGGTCGTCATATTCCTCTCCAGACACAAGAGCGCTCGACACGAGAAGTCCCTGACTGTCCATGCAACAGGAAACTTCGGCGAGGACATCTCTCTGGGTGGCAACCCCGCTGAGCTCGGTCTGGCCGCCCCAGCTGAGATGCAACGGGTGCTGATCCATCTCAAAGACCTCGTCGAGGAGAGGGGTTCGCCCTACCGAGTCTCCTACGAGGCCACCCATCATGGCCCAACGAATCTCTCGTCAAGAAGCTTCTTCGTGGAGATCGGCTCAACGTCAAGGGAATGGAAAGACCGAGAAGCGGCGGACATAGTAGCGGAGGCCGTCTCCAGATCTATGTCAACACGAACGCAGGCTGTTCCCTTCGTGGGGATCGGAGGAGGCCACTACGCGCCGAAGATAACGTCCTTCTCACTGGAGCAACCGTATGCAGCGGGTCACATCATCCCCAAGCACACGGCGAAGAACATCGGACAGGAGTTGATTCTAGAAGCCCTAGAGAAGTCGGATGGATCGAGGATGGCCGTGTTGGAGAAGAAGGGGCTGGACGCCGAGACCAAGGCCAAGATCCGGGGGATTCTTGATCTCCGGGCCGTGGAGTATCTCTGGATCTAGCCGTGACTTGCAGGAATCACTACATTTAAGCATTAGGAATGGATAGTTCGTTGCACCCGGCCAGAGATGCTACACCCAGATCGACTTGGAGCGCATGTATCAAGGAAGGAAAAGAGGAATGAAGAGACCCGAAGGCTTCCGGAAGTACACGAGGGTTATGAAAATGGCAACGAAGCCCAACTTCGAAGAATTCTGGCTATTTGCGAAGCTCACGATCCTCGGCGTGGGCATCCTCGGGTTGATCGCTTTCATAATCAGGCTCTTGGTGACGTATCTTCTGGTTCCGTTAACGCAGTAGTCCGAAGAGGTTGACCAGTGGATGACCGACACTAGGTTTTACGCCGTCAAGGTAACCTCCGGCCAGGAGGAGAACGTGATGGGAGTCGCCTCCCTCAGGATAAGGGCGCAGGGCTTCCCCATCAAGTCACTGCTGGCTCCGCCTCGGCTTAGGGGAACCATCATAGTCGAGGCGACCGACTTCGGCGCGGTCAACATGGCTCTTTCCGGCATTCGGCACGTCAAGCGGGTGTTGTATGGAGCCATCGAGGAGGACGAGATCTCCAACCTCATAACGGTAGAGAAGAAGGTCGAAGAGTTCAACGCAGGAGACGCGGTAGAGGTTGTGTCTGGTCCATTCAAAGACATGAAGGGGACGGTCGTCAGGGCGGAGAAGGACAAGCAGGAGGTCTTGATAGAGTTCTTGGAGGCATCCTTTCCTCTGCCGGTCACCATCACGACCGATATGCTGAGGAAGAGTAAAGACCAGAATAGGCGGGGGAGCCGGTGGCAAAGCAGACAATACGGGTTGTGATCTCAGGCGGTGCCGCCACGGGTGGCCCACCCCTTGGACCAGCACTGGGCCCCCTCGGGGTAAACGTTCTAAGCGTGGTTACCAAGATAAACGAGATCACGTCTGAGTACGCAGGAATGAAGGTCCCGGTGAAAGTTGTTGTGGACACCGAGACCAAAGGGTTCGAAGTCGAGATCGGAATCCCCACAGCCGCTGCTCTTGTGGCTAGAGAAGCGGGGATCGAGAAGGGATCACCGGAGCCTGGCAGGGAGTTTGTCGGAAACGTCCGCTTCGAACAGGTTATGAAAATAGCCAAGATGGTCAACCAGAAGATCGAGCTACAGGAACTCAAGCCAGTGATTCTTCAGGTGGTAGGAACATGCAGGAGCATGGGGGTCACCGTGGACGGCAAGCCGCCGGGAGAGGTCTCGCAACTGATTGCTGAGGGTGCATACCCTGAGCAGACAGGATTGGAATAGAGATGTCTGGCGAAACTACCGTGACGAAGAAGGAACTCACCGCGGCGCTGGAAAAGACGCTCGGAGACAGGGGCGAGAGGAACTTCATGGAAAGCGTTGAGGTTGTCATCACCACAGAAGGATTCGATGTATCCAAGCCTGAGAACAGGATACGGCAGACCATAGTGTTGCCAAACCCAACTCCCAAGACCAGGAAGGTGTGCATCTTCGCCGAGGGGGCTATCAAGGATACCGCCGAGAAGGCTGGGGCGGACCGAGTCATTGACACTCGTGAGCTGGATTCCGTAGCGCAGAACCGGAAGGAAGTGAAGAAAATCGGCAAAGCATACGATTTCTTCCTAGCTGAGGCGCGACTCATGGGCAAAGTAGGCAAGATCATGGGGTTCACCTTGGGTCCCAAGGGGAAGGCGCCTGCGGTCATCACCCGCAACATGGACCTCACAAAGGAGATAGGAGACCTGAAGAGAGCCGTGCGGCTCTATCTCAGGAACAGGCCGGAGGCAGCTTGTGCCATAGGCCAGGCTAGCATGACCCCTGACAAGTTGGCTGAAAACGCGTCGAAGATCATTTCTTCGTTCAGAGAGACGCTCGGGAAAAGGGGCCGCCTAGGACACATCTACGTTAAGACAACGATGGGTAAGCCGGTTAGGGTGGCTTAGGAATGTCCAAGGCTGAGACCGTCAGAGTTCCCCCGGAGGAGAAGGTGCTGGAGCGAGAGAAGCTGGCTCAGTTGCTGAGATCCCACCGGTCCCTCCTCCTCATCGACCTGCACAAGTCCAGCACTAAGCTGCTAAGCAAGGTCCGGAGAAGAGCCGGCGAGCTGAAGATAAACGTGCGAGGGACTAAGAACACGCTCCTAATGCTGGCCTTGAAGGACACCTACTCTCACCTCCATGACGAGATGCACAGCTACTTGACCGGTCCACGCCTCTACATCTTCTCCAGCGAGGAACCCATTCCGATCGCTCTCAAGCTGAGCCGGATGGAGGTGACTGTCAAAGCGAAGACTGGAGCCAAGGCAACGTCTGACATCATCGTGGAACAAGGCAACACGGGCTTCCCGCCGGGACCCGTCATCAGCGTCTTCTCCAACGCAAAGATCCCGACCAAGATCATCTCCGGAGCCATCCACATCACCAAGACGGTCACCGCGGTCAAGGAGGGTGACGCTGTCTCGCCACAACTGGCAGAGGTCCTCAACAAACTGGGGATGACGCCCATCACGGCCAAACTCCGCTTCGTCTGCGGATGCGACCTCGAAGAGGGAGAGTTCTACAAAGCAGATATTCTCGTCCCCGACCTAGCCAAGATAGAAAGCGATGTGTTGCAAGCCTATGGAGAGGCTCTCCAGCTAGCTGTCGCCTTGGCCTATCCTTCCAAGAGATCCCTCCCCATCCTTCTGACAAGGGCGCGCACGGACGCTCAGACCCTAGCCTTGGGGATCAGCTACGTCACGCCACAGACCATAGAAGACCTGATTCGGAAAGCGTCTTGGAGCGCGGCTACGCTGGCTTCTAAAGTAGACGCGAAGAAGACTCCGCAGAAAGCTTCGTAGAGTTCCGACGAGTTATCCGAAGAGGCTGCCCAGCCCCTCGAAGGCCTCCTCCTCAACCGCCTCTTCCTCCTTCTCTTCCTCTTCGGCGGGTTTTGCCTCCTCCGCTACTGGAGGCGCAGCAGCTGTACGAAGAGCGGTTGACGATTTCAGGACTTCTTCAACGTCTACCTCGGAGACGGCTGCGGAGAGGGATTTTATCTGCGCGGAGTCGGGCTTCTCTCCAGCCGCTTTGATAACCTTCGTCAGATTGGCCGGGGAGACGTCCTTTCCCGCTGAATGGAGAAGAAGGGCCGCGTAGATGTACTTCACTCAGATCACCTCAGCAGATCAGCGATTTTGCTAACCATACATAGGCAGGGGGATTTAAGGCTTCGAAGCTCTCGGGTTGCACGTGTTCCTGTGCTCTCCCCCTTCAGCCAACGGTCAGGGTCGACACTCCCACTGGGGTTCTGAAAGAAGTTCGGCCCAGCTTAAAACGCGCTGAACTTCCTTAGGCTGATGTCGGAGAAACAGAACGCTAGGAGACAGCACAGCTCGAATGACCCCTTCAGAGTTCCAGGTTCCTGAGGATGAGTTCCGAACGGAGTTTTTCGTCCAGAACGACTTCACCCGACTGAGATGCGAGAGCTGTGGCTCCCATTTCTGGGCCCAGGACCCGGATCTCCGATTCTGCGGAGACTCTCCGTGCGTCGAATATCTCTTCATCGGAGACCCGCCAACGACCCGTAGATACAGCCTCTCCGAGATGAGAGATGCCTTTCTGGATTTCTTTCGGGGGGAAGGCCACGACCTGGTTGAGCCGTATCCCGTTGTCGCCAGATGGAGAGACGATCTTCTCGTCACCATAGCCGGCATCGTTGATTTCCAGCCCTATGTGACGGATGGCATAGCCGACCCGCCGGCAAACCCTCTGGTTGTCAGCCAGCCCTGTCTTAGGTTTGAAGACCTGGAGAACGTCGGTTTCACCCAGGGAAGACACCTTACTATCTTCGAGATGGGAGGACATTTCGCCTTCAACTTTCCCGACAAGCCTGAGATCTACTGGAAAGACAGAACCATAGAGCTCCACCACCGGTTCGTGACGCATGAGCTAGGCGTCCCCAGTGACCAGGTTGTGTACAAGGAACACTTTTGGTCCGGAGGAGGGAACGCCGGGCCCGATGTTGAGGGTAGTATCCTGGGCTTGGAGGCCTCTACCTTGGTCTTCATGCAGTACAAGGTTAGGAATGGCTCCCTCATTCCCTCGCCGGTTAGAACCGTGGACACTGGGTACGGTATCGACAGGTTCTCCTGGCTCTCCCAGGGGACGCCCTCGGCCTTCGAAGTGATCTACGAGGGCTTGGCCGAAACAGTACTCAAGTGGGCTGATGTGGAAGCGGACGAAGAGGTCCTCCTAGAGAACGCTAGGCTTTCGGGGTTCTACCTGAAGGCCCAACCCGAGGAGAGCGGGGCGGCGAGACGTAGGGCGGCTGAGAGGGTGGGCCTCCCCTTGGACGAGTTTGAGAGGATTGTCCGTCCCTATGAAGATCTGTATGGAGTTCTTGACAACAGCAAGGCCCTGGTCTTCCTGCTGTCGGAGGGCGCTGTGCCCTCCAACGTCCAAGAAGGCTACCTCTCCAGGCTTCTTTTCAGAAGGCTCTACCGGGTCATGATGACGCATGGGATACAAGATAGGCTGGAGGATCTCATCGAAGGACAGATAGACCTATGGGGAAGGCCCTTTGAGACCGTGCGGGAGATGAGGGACGGTATTCTTGACATGATCCGAGTGGAGAAGGGCAAGTACCTGGAAACGTTGCGCAGAGGGAAAGCGCTGGTTCGCAGGTTGATAAAGAAAGAGGGGACTGCAAGCCTCGGACTTGACACCTTGATAGAGCTGTATGACTCCCACGGTCTTCACCCCGAGATAGTGGCGGAGATCGCAGAGGGAGACGGCGTCCGGGCGGAGGTACCTGTGGACTTCTTTTCTCGGGTAGCTCAGCGACACCAAGAGCGGAGGCCGCCGGAGGAGGCCGCGGAGAAGACGCGACTCGAAAAGGAGCCGGAGGTGGAGAAGTTGTTCTATGAGGATCCCTACCTTGCGGAGTTTGAAGCCAAGGTCTCACACGTCGAAGGGGATCATGTTGTACTCGACCGAACTGCCTTCTACCCTGAAGGGGGCGGGCAGCTAGGCGACTCCGGTATTCTCAAGTTTGATGGAAAGCATGTCCGCGTGAAGGACACCCAGACTGTCGGCAGAAGCATCGTCCACTTGGTTGAGGGTTCTCCTCCGCGGGTTGGTCAGCTCGTCAGGGGAAGGATAGACTGGGATCGGAGATACTCGTTGATGAGGAATCACGATGCGGTGCACATCATCCTGGGTTCAGCCAGAAACGTCTTGGGGAAGCATGTGTGGCAGGCTGGGTCCGAGGTCACACCTGAACACGCGAGGCTTGACGTAACACACTACGAGAGGATCACGCCGGAGGAGCTCAGCCGAATAGAGACGCTGGCGAACGAACAGATAGCTCATGGAAGAAGCATCAACTCATACTTTCTTGAAAGGAGCGAGGCGGAGCGGCGGTACGGAACCAGCATCTATCAGGGAGGAGCCGTGCCGGGCAAGACCTTGAGGATCATCGAGGTGGAGGGTTGGGACGTTGAGGCCTGCGGGGGAACCCACACATCCAGTGCGAGGGAGCTGATGATGATCAAGATTCTCTCAGGCGACCGCGTCCAAGAGGGGGTTGAGAGGCTAGTCTTTACCGCCGGGATGGAGGCGGTGAGGGCCGTTCAGGAGATGGACCGGAAGCTCTCCGCCATAACCGAGTCAATCGGATCATCGAGGGAGAGAGTCGTACAGGACACGACCAAGCTTAGAGAAGAGCACTCATGGACCAGGGACAAGCTAAAGAAGCTGAAGAACCGGTACATCGAACTCCTCTCGGAAAAGCTGGCCGGAAAGGCGCAGGCGATGGGGGTCGCGAAGGTAGTGATCTGGTCGACGGACGAGGAGGAAATGCAGGACCTCATCGACCTCGGGGAGAGACTGGTCAAACGGGATGACGGAGTTCTCTACGTAGGAAACACACCGGAGAAGGGCACCAACTGCGTCATCTTCTGCGGACCAGAACTAGTCAAGACCGGATTCAGTGCTCTGAAGATCGCTCAGCTCATCGCTAACAAGGCTGGGGGAGGATCCTCCGGGGACGAAACATTCGCCCGTGCTGGGGGGAAGTCTCGTGTAGATATCCAAGAGGTTGTGGAGCAGTATGCCACCGCGAAGAGCTAGGACCTTCAGATTCAAGAAAATCGAGGAGAGATGGAGAAAGCGCTGGGAGAGAGAAGGTATCTTCCAGGCTGACAGGAAAGAAGGCGGGGAGAAGTACTTCGTAACCTTCCCTTTCTGCTACATGAACGGCCCCCTCCACCTTGGGCAAGGCTTCACAGGCTCTCGGCTCGACGTGATAGCTCGGTACAAGAGGGCTAGGGGATACAACGTACTCTTCCCCTGGGCATGGCACTGGACCGGTGAGGCCGTGATGGGAACCTCCGACCGGATCAAGAAGGGAGACCAAGAACTGAGGAGAGTTCTCAGGGAGGTTGACCATGTTCCCGACAAGGAGATCGACAAGTTCGTGAACCCGGAGATGCTCGTCCGCTATTACACAGAGCAGAACAGGGAGGCCGTCAAGCTCATGGGGTTCTCGGTTGATTGGCGGCGAGAGTTCCACACGTCAAGTCTCCACCCCGCCTACACGAAGTATGTTGAGTGGCAGATCCGGAGATTGGCCGACAGGGGCTACATCGCAAAGGGATCTCATCCCGTTGTTTGGTGCCCCGCCTGTGAGAGCCCGACGGGAGACCACGACAGGTTGGAGGGGCAGGGAGTCAGGCCTGAGGAATATGTTCTTGTCAAGTTCGGTCTCGATGGAGCTTGGCTCGTAGCCGGAACCTTCAGACCTGAGACGGTCTTTGGAGCTACCAACGTATGGGTCAACCCGGAGGTGGAGTACGCCAGAGTACAGGTTGACGAGGAGCAATGGATCGTGGCAAGCGAGGCCGTAGAGAAACTCACCCACCAGTTTGACCATGTAAAGGTAGGAGCCAGGTTCAAGGGAAAGGAGCTCATCGGGCGTAGTGTAGTGGGGCCTCTCGCCGAGAGAGAGTTGCCGATTCTGCCAGCGACCTTCGTTGATCCATCCCTGGTCAGCGGCGTCGTCTACAGCGTCCCGTCGCACGCTCCGGTGGACTGGCTAGCTCTCCGAGACCTCCGAAACGACCGGGCCCTCCTACGCAAGTTTGGACTGAGTTCTACGGACATCGAATCACTCGAACCTGTGTCCATAATAGACCTCCCAGGCTATGGAGAGCACCCCGCCATAGCGGTCTGCGAACGCCTAGGTGTCGTAGACCAGAGCGATCCCAAGGCTGAGGAAGCGACCGAGATCGTCTACTCGAGGGAGTTCCACACGGGCGTAATGAAGGACAACTGCCTCGAGTTCTCTGGGTTGCCCGTGAAAGAGGCCAAGGAGCGAGTAAGGGAGAAACTGCTTTCCAAGAACTTGGCGGCCACCCTCTACGACCTCCCCGATAGAGTGATATGCAAGAGTAGCGACCGTTGCATCGTGAAGGTGATCGAGGATCAGTGGTTCCTGAGGTACTCTGACGAACAGTGGAAGGCGGATGCGAGAGATGCCATATCGACTATGGCTTTCTATCCCCCGGAACTGAGGGAGCTGTTTCTTCACTATGTGGACTGGTACAGGGATTGGGCTTGCACCCGACGGACGGGTCTCGGCACACCCTTCCCCTACGATAAGAATTGGATCGTGGAAACCCTCACTGACTCCACAGTCTACATGGCTTTCTACCTTATCGCCAAACACTACAACGAAGGAAAGATCCCAGCCGAAAACCTAAGCGACGAGTTTTTCGACTACCTGACCAAGGGCACAGGTGACGCTCAGGAGATTTCCCGCAGCAGCGGCGTCTCCTCGGACATTCTGGAGGAGATCAGGCATGACTTCATTTACTGGTATCCCGTTGACCTCAGAGGCTCTGCAAAGGATCTCATAGGAAACCACCTCACCTTCTACATCTTCCACCACACCGCGCTCTTCCCGAGAGAACTCTGGCCTCGAGGCATCACAGTCAACGGATACCTCCAGCTCGAAGGGAACCCAATGTCCAAATCTAAGGGATGGTTCATCCCCATGCGAGACGCCATGGAAACGTATGGGGCGGACGCGACGAGGCTCACCCTACTTCTAGGCGGGGAGGACCTCGATGACCCGGACTGGCGGAGGAGGAATGCGGAAGCTGTATCCGCGAGAGTGAAGGCACTCTACGGCATGGTACAGAGG
>JAUWBL010000208.1 GCA_030601715.1 Candidatus Geothermarchaeota archaeon
CCAGCTTGCTCCTTCAGGACGATTGATCACCTTCGGTGACCACCTTCTGAGATCTCGACTTTGCGGAACCTGTACAGAGTTCCCAAAGAATGACAAAAAAGGGGAGGTTGAGCACGAGGGAGACTGTCGAGATCCTGTACACCTTTGCTGCTTTTGGTGTTAGGTGTAATGCTTTCATCGGATTGATTGAATACTAAGGCTGCGATATCAACAACGAAGTCTCGATTTCCTCCTCGCCGCCACGGTTCCGATGCCTAGGGCGGTCACCGTAGCAAAAAGGAGCAGCGGACTGAACTCTATGATGTCGACGACTTCGGACCACTCGCTCCACCCGTGCAGGGTGTCGCGAGCTCTCACATTCACCTCTCTGTCCTTGATTAGTCCTTCCTGCATGACGTGGCAGGGTGCCAAACAGTTGTAGGTCACCGTGAACTCCTCCTCTTCCTGAGGCTGCAAGTAGGAATCATGATAGGAAGCCGTGCGGTTGTCGACGCTGAACTCGAGCAAGTCCACGTAGTGCTCTGACGAGGGATCCTCGTGGACTACTGTGACGAGCAGGTTGTACGGTTCCTCCGGGTCCTGCCTCATGGAAACTATGAGGGGCACATCCGCCACGGACGGGGACGCAACGCCCGAAAGGAAGGCGAGAACGGCAAGCAGAACCACACCCCTCTTGAAGACCCTCGACGCTACCACAGACATACCGCCTGTGCCTCCCCATGTCCATTGAACAGCAGCTTGCTAGAAAAACCCGCTCCCAGCCACCAACACCTCTTCGCTGGCCCTCGAGGGATAGGGCCGGTCCCGGCTCCTAAGGATCGGACGGCAGAGTCCAACAGCATACGGGTTCGTTGACGTTTCCTTTCACAATGTGCAGCACTACAGCACAGATGTTCCGATGTATTCTTTTATTGGATTTCCTGGTCTTGTCTTTGTATGATTCCTGGGAAGGAGCTGCGGGATTCGAGCCTGAGCGTGAGGAATTCCCATAACATAGTGGTTGAGGTCCGCCACGGATCCAAGCGGAGATTCATGCTGTACGCGATTGACATCAGACTGTTCTGTGATTTTCTCGATGTAGAGACGCCTGAGGAAGCCATGGCAAGGGTCAGAGAGGCAATCATGGAGAATCCGGAGGAGGTTGACGGAGAGTACATGGAGTTCGTTTCGACTCTCACCGCAAGCGAGATCGCGGAGCTGAAACATGATCTAGACCTACGGGCCAAAGAGAAAGTGACCGAAACCCTTGAGAAGATAGAGGCAACTCAGGGGGTTTTCGCGAAGCTGATCGAGGAAGGAGAAGAAAGTCGAGAAAACGAGGACAGCAATCCTCAAGTGTCCAGGTAGAACGGATTCCGTCGAAAGAAGACAAAAGAAAGGGGTTGAGCCCCTCTTGGGGCTCTACTTGGGGAAGAGCTTTGGGAGCATCCTCCACGTGCCTATGTGGCGGAATCCGTCCCGTCTGACGTAGACGAGCCTCATCCTCGGGTAGTACCCCGGAGCCTCGACTCGCACCGTGTACGTCCTCCCGTTCTCGAGACCCTCGAAGCGGAAGTTTCCGGCGTGGTCGCTCTTTGCCATCACGGTTTCGCCAGTTAGGAGGTTCGTCAGCGTGACTGTGATGTCTTCGACGTCCAGCTTGGTGGAATTGTCCATGAGGTATCCTGCAACTGTTGGTGTGGGAGCCCCGATGTAGAACACTTTTGGCTCGGCCCCCCACTCCGGGTGAAGAGGTTCGGCCATTCTCTCTCGAATCATCTTTGAAACGGTGCTGTTCGGATCGTCTAGGTCGCCGAAGATGATGGCGTCGACTGGACACCCTAGAACGCATTTCGGTCCAACCCCCTCTTCGACCCTGTGCACACACATGGTGCACTTCTGGCCTATGCCGAGGTCCTCGTTCCAGTATATGGTTCCATAGGGGCAGCTGTCCACTATCCCCCTGTCTGTGGAGACCGTTGGGTCGACGATCACGATGCCGTCAGGCCTCTTGTAGATCGCATCAGGGTAGGCCGCCATGCAGGGTGGGTTGTCGCAGTGCATGCAGGGCGTTGGCAGGTACGACAGTTCCACATTCGGGTAGCCACCGCGTTGCTGATAGATCACGTTGATCCAGAAGTGGCCCGTGTCCGGTTGAGACACAGAAAAGGGCGTATGGTCGTTGTCGACGAACTCGTCCTTGCAGGAGAGAGTGCAGACATGGCAGTTGATGCACTTCGTGCTGTCTATGAAAAGGCCGTAGCGTGTCATCTCTAGCCCTCCCAC
This sequence comes from Candidatus Geothermarchaeota archaeon, assembly GCA_030601715.1. Classification (GTDB taxonomy): domain Archaea; phylum Thermoproteota; class Nitrososphaeria; order Geothermarchaeales; family JAUWBL01; genus JAUWBL01. Next base: position 2,266 of record JAUWBL010000208.1, read on the forward strand.
TTCTCCACCTCGACGAGGCATACGTTGGGGGCGGCTACGTGAGCGTGCTTGTTCATAGGCCTGCTGGGGGTCAAGACGTTTGCCGATCCTCCTCGGTCCAGAGACCCTACAACACCGGGCTCAACGGGATCGTAGAAGGAAGCCACGCAGACACGCACAACGCCAGGCTTGATCCTGTCCGTCACGTACGCACCGCAGAGGATGCTTCCCCTTTCACTAGACACGCGCACTATGTCTCCCTGTTCTATGCCTCGCATTAAGGCATCCCGCGGGTTGATCCAGATAGGCTCGTATTCGTAACCATCGGGCCCGCGTATCTTGTACAGTTCCCTCAGCCACGATACGTGCCCC
>JAUWBL010000167.1 GCA_030601715.1 Candidatus Geothermarchaeota archaeon
CACAGCCGGGGGGATGGGTGAGGCCGAGGGGAAGGTGAAGAACCGTGGGTAGCTGTGACCTGTGCCCGAACGAATCTGGCTTTCCCACCGTCCCTGTGTGCAGCCGCGAAGACTGCGCCGAGGTCAAGCATGTCTGCCTCCGATGCCTAGAGGAGGCCTTCTGCAAGTATGCGGCCCTGGCTGGAGCGCAGCCCATCGGAGAGGGACTCACAGTCCTCGAGAAGGCCCCAGTGTAGCCGGAGGCGGGCCCGTTCCATTATGGAACGACTGCACCCAAGGGATATGACGGCCCCGTGTCTCTCCGCCAGAACTCCCCCAAACTGCCAAGAGATCTGTTCAGGAACGAACCTGTTCTATGACGAGAGCGTTCGATTTCCCCTGGCCTGCCGTCACCAGACGCTGATTGACCCAAATGTAGTAGTTCTTTGGAGCAGCGGCCACGGCGGCAACCTTCAGGATCTTGGAGAGTTCCTCGAGGTCGGAGCTGTGCTCTGAGAGGCGCTCCTTCAACGCCCCAGCCTGGACCTTGTCCCGGTTGTAGAGGTTTCCCGAGATGAAGAAGAGATGGCCCTTGCTCGAAGCCATGTAGTCCATCAGGTCCTCCAGGTCCTCCCTGCTCATCTCTCGGAGCCGCCTCATTGTGTATCGCGGGCTCGCCATGAATCGCCTGTTGAAACTCCATCGCTCTGAGATCTCGTCGCAGAACCTCGCCATCTTCATTCGGTAATCGGACTTGTAGGGAACCAGGGTCATGCCCGCCCTCTCCGCGAAGGGGTTGTACCGCCCCATGGCGGCCACCATCTCCACGTACCTGACCCCCGCCCGGGGGAGGCTCCACCTGACGAGGCGCCACCCCAAGCCGATGCTCCTATACTTGGGGTGTACTATCACGCGGGAAATAGTGAGGAATTCTCTGTTGATGATCTCAGGGTCGTTGACGGCGTGACCAAAGTATTTCGTGCGCCCCCCATTGCTCAGAGGAGAGACGCTGTAGACGATGACTCCGGCTAGCTCCCCATGAATCTCGGCGGTGAAGATCTTCCGGATGCCCCAGGGGCGTTTCGCCCGGTAATGGAAGAAGCCCAGCCTGTGATATTCTTCCTGTTTACCCCTCGAAAACTCAACGTGTTTCAGCAAGCTACAACTTACGGGGCGTAATCCCTCACGAGGGGTAAGCTTCACATAGGGGCCGAAGCTCTTGTCGACATGTATGTCGGGGTTGAGGTCCTCGAAGAGATCCCGATGTGTGGTGGCCACCATTATGGAGCGGCCGAGTCTCCGGGCGACCTTCTGGAAGTTGTAGGCAACAACCTTGGCGGTCTCCCTGTCCAAAGTTGAGCAGAACTCGTCTGCCAACCAGAACTGGGCTCCAGACTCCATCATCTTCGCCATCCTAAAGCGATACTTCTGACCGTCACTGAGCTCTGGGTAGCGGCGGAGGAAGAGGTAAGCGTCGTTGAGGCCAACCACGCTGAGGTACTGCACCGCCTGTTCCACGGTGTCTCCGATAGAGTCGATGAGCATCAGCTCTGGATCGGGGACAATTTCCGCGATGTCTATGTAGTCTCTCCGTTCACGAAGCTCCGTCGCCTTATCAACCTCTCCACATTCCGCTTCGAGGAACCGACGGATCTCCTGGAGAAGCACCGATTTCCCGCTCCCCGAGTCTCCCGTAATGTAAACGACATCTCGGTCAGTGAACTCCAAACTGAAGCCCTCGTAGACGGGGAAGCGTTGCTCCATGTCTACTCCTAGGCCGAAGGCCTCCCCCACCATGAGGCTGCGCTCCGTTGGCTTCGGCTGCACCACGTAGGCTCTGTTGATGGTGAGTCTGTAGGTCTTGGGGGGTCGCTCCCGGATCTCCTTGAGGAACCACTTCTCCGGGGGGAGTTCGTACAGGAGGGACTCGAGATCCCGTTGGGCTGTCCTCCCCGCGTACTGCTGGATGGTACGACTCAAGTCCTATCCTGATCACTGGCTACCGAGGAGAGCCTCTCTTCATTCGATATTGGTATCTCGCCCGTCCTGTTCAGCTTTATGATTCGGTCTACCAGTTCCCACTCGATGTCCGTGTAGGCCCTCCGGGAGCGAAGCTGTCGAATGATGCAGAAAGCGTAGAGCAGTTGCGCCCGTCGCTTCTTCACCAGAAGATAGGGTAGGACCGTCTCAAGGACGCTCAGAATATCTCTATTGTTGTGAACAGTCCACCTGTAGCGAAGCCTCTTCCGAGTTTTTGTCCTGCCGCTGTCGTCACACACACTCCCCAGTCCTGTCATTCTCCGGCAACAATCGACAGGAGCCGGATGTGTGTTAGAAAATTCGATTCTCGGTGAACACCATCTATGGTTTAGTTTCCAAAGAGAGATACTGCCATCGGTGTCTATCGCCGCGGCCAACCATTTCGCGTCTTCTGGAGATACCTCCTTTGAGTGCTTAGGTGATTTCAAATCTTGCGGATCACCGCCCTCCTCACCTTCTCCCGGGCCGCAGCACAGGCTAAAGCCAACGCCCAGAACTCATCGTCGTGGGTGCCTTCGGGGTGGCTGAACTGGACGCGGCCGGCCTTGGTTAGCTCCCACTTCTCCACGGAGAGTTCATCGATGAGCTCGGAGTCGTAGGGGATGAGTAGCCTATCGTGGCGTCGAACCACGTCGGGGATCGGCTGCCCCTCCCGGGTGTGTCTGTTACATGTGCGCTGATTCTCCATGACCGTCTTCAGGTGGGTGGCGATGGCTTCCTTCTTCGGCAGGGTCAACACGACGCCCACGACGAGTCGTTCGTCCTTGGGTCCTTGGCCGAGGCTCCTCCTCGTGTCTTCGACGATGTACTCTCCGACGCCGGTCTGATCCATGTATATCCTCCGTAGACGGTCGGCTCGGTCTCGGAGCACCTTGATGTAGCCGATGACGGAGGCGTAGGGGCTTTCCAGGGGGAACTTCTTTTTGTGGACGAGGCTGAGGACCGATCCCTGCCGCTGAACTACATGGATCACGCTGTGATCCCGCTTCTTCCCGAGGTCGACCCCCATGTAGAACTCGCCTTCGGGCCGATGATCGAAATCGTAGTACGGGTCACCCCGCTCAGAGTCGATGCACTGGGTTATCAGGTCGTAGGGGAGCCAGCTGTCGGTGTCCTCCACGAACTCGGCCTCAAACTCCATCTGGAACGAGTGGCGGCTCACCAAGCCCGCCTCCACCAACTCGAGCCGCTTCTGCAGGAACCCTCGGCTGATGAGACCCTCCTCCACAGGCTCCCGCCACGTTACCCAATGCTGACTGTACTCAGAACTGAAT
>JAUWBL010000027.1 GCA_030601715.1 Candidatus Geothermarchaeota archaeon
AAAGGCGATCGATAGCCATCCGAAACTCACAGGGGGTTCTTCAGTCAAGCAGGTTACCATCCTCCACCTAGAACAAGGATTATAAGACTACCTATGAATAGGGTGTAAAGAACTCGTCATCCCCTGCACGCTCTGTCACGACGGTGCTTCATTGACTCAAGAACACCTTGAAAACGAAAGGCGATTCCGCCCTCCGGGTGGCAACCTCGTTCTGTACGCCGACCTTCACATCCACAGCTATCTGAGTAGGGCCACCAGCGCCCACATGAATCTTCATGAGCTATCGAAGAACGCTCTCAGGAAGGGTCTCACCCTCCTCGGCACGGGAGATTTCACCCACCCAATCTGGATCAAAGAGATCAAAGGACTGTTGAGTCCCTTCGGTGACAGTGGACTGTACAGCTTCGGAGGGGTCCTTTGGATGCTCCAGACGGAGGTCAGTACCGTGTACAAGGATGACAGTAAGACTCGGAAAGTCCATCACATCATCTACGCCCCTGACTTTGAGACGGTGGACCAGATCAACGATGTCCTATCTGAATACGGCAAGTTGGATGTGGACGGCCGACCAATATTCAACAACATAGCCTCACCACGCCTCGTAGGGATGCTGAAGGCGATTTCCCCAGACATTCACATCATCCCAGCCCATGCGTGGACGAGCTGGTGGAGCATTTTCGGGGCATTCTCCGGATTCGACTCCGTCAAGGAGTGTTATCAAGATCAAGTCGGACACATATTTGCGCTGGAAACCGGGCTGAGCAGCGACCCGCCTATGAACTGGCGGCTGAGCGAGCTGGACGACTATGCTTTGGTCAGCAACTCGGATGCCCACAGCCCGTGGATCTGGAGACTGGGTAGGGAATTCAATGCTTTCAAGCTGGACACGCCCTCCTACCGGGAAATCTTCGATGCGATAAGGGAAAGCGATGGCTCTCGGTTTCTCTTCACGGGAGAGGTCTCTCCAGAATATGGAAAATACCATCTCACCGGACACAGAAAGTGCGGGATCCGTCTTAGCCCCAGCGAGGCGTCGAGAAGACAGAACGTCTGCCCCAGGTGTGGCAGAAAGCTGACCGTCGGGGTGCTTCAAAGAGTTGAGGAGCTAGCAGACAGACCGGAAGGCTACTCGCCACAGGGGGCAATACCCTACAGAACGATCTTGCCGCTGTACGAGATCATCTCTCACATGCTGGGGGTCAAAGCTCTTTACTCCAAACGAGTCCTCGAGATCTTGGATGGTCTGATCAGTCGCTTCGGGACAGAACTCAGAGCCCTTCTGGAGGTCGAAAGAAAAAGATTGGAGGAGGTCTGTGGACGAGCCATCGCAGGCGCCATACTGGCGGTCAGGGAAGGGAGGGTGACCTACGAGGCTGGGTACGACGGATTGTACGGAGCTCCCGTCTTCCCTGTGGAGGAGATCGAGGGCGTTCGAAGGTCAGCCACACTTGACGAACTGATGTGACGTGGAAGGCAGCCAGGCGCCGATACGGTTTCACACTCAGGACCATGTGGAACGAATGAAGCTACGGCCGCGGATGGAGAATCCGTTCCGAGAGAAACTCCAGTCACGTTATAAGACGTGACGGTTGAGTTGAAATCCATGAGACGGAGCTACCTGCTAGACCTGAGCGTGACTCTATTTCTGGCTCCCTTCGGCTTGGCGGCTTCACTTCTGATCTACGTAGCCCTCATCAGCCAAACAGCCTTCGACAGTCTCACACAGGTTTTTCTGTCCGTCTCAAAGAACCCGTATCTGTTCGTTGTATCCATTGCTCTAACGCTCGCGGGAACTGCCATCTTTGTGAGAGTTCATGAGGCCCCCACCCACGGGGAAAGGCTCAGAACGGCTTCCTCTCTCGTCATTGGCCTAGGTGGGGCATCGGCGGTTCTGGCCTATTTTGCCGCGTTCTTGTTCTCATGGAATCTTGGCACCGCCGGCCAGTTGATGGTGGAGGGAAGGTTTTTTTCAGTCTACCCACTTGTCTTGTTCTTCGAGGGTCTCCTTCTGCGGGTGGGAGGAGGGCAGGCCTTAAAGTTCAAGAGTTTTCTAGAGCCGCTTCTCGCTCTCCTCACTTTGCCGATCTTCTTCTTGATAGTCTTTCTCTCCGAGGCAAGTCTGGCGAGCCTGCTTTCCGGCATCCTGTTGATCGTATTTCTTTTCTGGGCTCTGGAGAGGTACTGGAAGTAGACCCTGAGTTCAGCTGATAGTCTTCCTTCCAGTTGTTAGAAAGGCGGTGTGTCCGATCATACGGGATCCGGGCCTGGTTCTACCTCTCCTCACCAAAACATTTCGCATGAGTATCTCAACAGTCTGGATGTCTGTGAACATGCCCTTCATGGACTCCGCTGTTTTCTCGACCTGGTTGTATGTGGGCATGATCACAGAGAGCACGGCTCCGCCGATGAGGGAACGGTGGGCCGCGGGTATTGCCCTCCAGGGATCACCGATGTCCAGAAAGAACGCCTGTGCATCCTCTTCGTCCACTCCGGCCGTGATGTCGCCTTCCTTGAGAGTGACGTAGTCGAGAAGTCCGGCTCTTCCAAGGTTTCGAGTAGCTGTTTCGATGAAATCCCTTCTTGTCTCGTAGCTGAAGACGTGACCATTTGGGCGAACGAACCATGCCAGCAGAGTGGCGAGCGCGCCGCTGCCTGTTCCTCCCTCCACCACTAATGAGCCAGGTCCTATTCCACTTCTGGTAAGGAGAATCCCCATGTCCTTCGGATACACAATCTGTGTCGGTCGACGGCTTTTCATGATGAAGTCCTCGCACGTGGGCCTTGCCAGCCAGACCCTCTCCCCGATCTTGGTTCGAACGGAGGCTCCATAGGGAGTTCCGATCAGCTCCTGCAGGCTAATCTCACCTCTGTGGGTGCTCAGCGTTCTTCCGAGGGACGCTTGTACCATCCATTTCTTGCCTTTGCTGTCTATCAGCAGAAGTGTGTCGCCCGGTTCTACCTTGTTTTCCAACCTTATCCCCCCAAGCCCCGAGATGGAGAGAACACAACTAAGGACTGCGCCTGAATGAAGTAAATATCCCCCTTTTTGGGCTACGGGAACAGAAACTCTTCGTGAGAGTGTTGCCATGTTCCCGGAAAGATTCTATGAGATTACTGAGGGAATCAGGACGATGCAGATCCGGGGGGCCGGCCTGATAGCGCGGACGGCGTCTGAGGGCCTGCAAGTAGCCTCGGAAAGCATCGATTCCACCGACTCAGATCACTTCTGGGGCCAACTCAAGAAGGCGGCTCGGCTCCTCTTGGAGACCCGGCCGACAGCGGTGTCCTTGCCAAACGCCCTGAGATTCATTCTCACTCGGGTCAAAGGAAGATACGATGCAGGAGGGTCCGTCGCGGACATCAGGAGGGTAACGACGGAGGCTTCAGAAGAGTTCATAGAGTCGTCTCTTTCGGCCGTTGACAGGATAGGGATCATGGGGGCTGGAAGACTTGAAGACGGCGACATCGTGTTGACACACTGCAACAGCCAAGCTGTCAACTCCGTGATTGGCAGAGCTCATGGCAGCGGGATCAACATCCAATTGTATGTCACCGAGAGCCGACCCCGCTATCAAGGGCTGATTACGGCAAAGCAGCTATCAGAACTGGGCGTCCCGGTCACCTTGATCGTGGACTCTTCCGCCAGATACTTCATGTCACGGATCGACAAGGTGATAGTGGGAGCGGATGCATTGGCCTCGAACGGTGCGGTTATCAACAAGATAGGGACAAGTTCGATCGCACTCGCTGCCCGAGAAGCCCGGGTACAATTCATGGTGGCGGCGGAGACGTACAAGTTCAGCCCGGAAACATTTCTTGGCGGTCTCGTCGAGATCGAGGAGAGGCCTGTCGAAGAGGTAGTGTCCACTGACTGGTTGAAGAAACACCCCGGCGTTCGGGTTCTCAATCCTGCCTTCGATGTGACGCCCCCCGAATACGTTGACGCGATCATTACGGAGGTTGGCATCGCGTCACCGTACACGTTTCTCTTCCTAGCACGGGAGAGATATGGATGGACGTTTGAGGAGACTGAGCCATGGGTCTAGACGTATTCTTTGCGAAAGAGTTTCCCGATCCGGAGCAGCACTTACTTGCTCACTACCGTATCGAGAGCGATGAGCCCATAGAGAGAGCTGCTATGAAGATAGCGGCTGAAGAGTCGATAGGCACGTGGACGGAGGTGAAAACGACCACGACGAGGGTGAGAAGGGATCTAGCTGCGAAAGTGTACAACGTCAAGGGGAGAATGGCTTCGATCGCATTCCCGATAGAGCTCTTCGACGTCCAAATAGGCGGAATACCAAGCATCCTCTCGATAGTGGCTGGGAATCTTTTCGGACTTCGTGCGCTGAGGGCAGTGCGTCTCATGGATCTAGAGTTCCCTCCTGATGTGGTTTCTCATTTCAAAGGCCCCAAATTTGGAGTAGAAGGAGTTCGCAGAATGCTGGGAACGGGCAGAGATCGAAGACCCCACCTAGGAACCATCGTGAAGCCCAAGGTCGGTCTGACTCCCCGAGAGACGGCCAAAGTGGCCTACGAGGCGGCCCTAGGCGGGGTCGACATGATAAAGGACGACGAGACCTTGGTGAACCAGAAGTTCTGTCCCCTGTGGGACAGACTCCACGAGGTGATGGAGGCTCTTGACAAGGCTACCGGGGAGACGGGCAGAAAGATATTCTACGCTCTCAACATCACAACAGGCGCGGACAGGATCACCGATGTGGCAGAGAAGGCTCTCGAGAACGGAGCGAACATGCTCATGGTGGATATCATTACGGCTGGATTCCCATCCCTGCAAGCCTTGGCTGAGGATCCATCCATCGATGTTCCGCTCCACGCGCATAGGGCCATGCACGCGGCCATGACGAGGAACAGAGAGCATGGGATTCATATGAACGTTCTGGCGAAGTTGGCAAGGCTGGCGGGTGCTGATCAACTTCATACAGGCACAGCTGCTGGCAAGATGGGAGAAGAAAATGAGGTGGCTGAGATTTCCAGAATCAATGAGATGTTGAGGGCACCCATGAACGGACTCAAACCGGTTCTTCCCGCGGCATCGGGCGGGATTCACCCAGGGCTGGTTCCAGAAAACGTTGAGGCCTTGGGCCGAGACATAGTGCTGAATGCGGGAGGGGGGATCCACGGGCATCCGCGAGGAACGAGAGCGGGAGCCCGGGCCATGAGGCAGGCTATTGATGCCCACATGATGGGGGCCTCACTGTCGGATTACGCTGAAAAGCATGTCGAGCTAAGGGAAGCGCTCCAGTTGTGGGGGACGCGACAGGATTACCGGTACGCCTAGACATTCAAGAACATTGTTTCTGGGACCGTTCTGAGGAGCATTCCTTCTATTATGAGGGGAGACTCCCTCCTTAGAACGTTCACTGCGTCCTGGAGCTTGACACTTCTCTCAGCGTATATCTCAAGCATCTTCTGGTCCTTTCTGACCTTGTGTCCTCTCTTCACGTGCAACACTACCCCTGCTCCTTTGTCACGAGGAGCCCCGGCAGCTCTCCCCATCTCTGTGAGGACGCGATTTTCCACGGACGTAACGTACCCGTCCACGGGGGCATAGAGGGCGTGCCTGTGGTCGCCGACCGTGATCTCTTCCGGCTTAACCCGGGAATCGCCTCCTTGAGCCTCTATTATCTCCTTCATCTTGTCGAAGGCTCTGCCGCTCTTCAGTATCTCCCGGGCGACCTCGTATCCTCTCCCGGCGGGAGCTGTGCCACCCATTTCCAGGATCAAGCCGGAAATCGAGACCGACTTCTCGATAAGGCTGGAGGGTCCGTCACCCGTCAGGGCTTCCAACGCCTCTTTAGCCTCCAGAGCCGGTCCGATGGCGTGCCCGATGGGTTGTCCCCCGTACGTGACCCCGCACCTCACCTGGATTCCCAGCCGTCGTCCAAGATCTATGAACCTGTTGGCCAGAGAGACAGCTTCTTCCATAGTTTCGACTTTGGCTCCTTTACCCGTCGGGATGTCGAGGACCAGATTCCTGACCCCTGCTGCCATCTTCTTAGCCAGGATGCTGGCGAGCATCTGAGACTCTGGATCAATTCCCACGACAGACTCTGCTCTGATTATCATGTCATCGCCCGGAGCCAGATTCAACATCCCGCCCCAAGCTATGGCACCATTCGTCTTTCTGGCGATCTCTTTGAGTTCGGATGCTGTGAATTCAACTTGTGCCAGAACCTCCATAGTGTCCGCAGTACCCGTAGGGCTTGTGATCGCCCTGCTTGAGGTCTTGGGGATCAGGAGACCCGCCGAGGCTACTATGGGTACGATTAGCAAACTGACCTTGTTCCCAGGGACACCACCGATGCTGTGTTTGTCGTAGGCTGGGGAGTCGAATTCGAGCCTGTCCCCTGTATCCACTAACGCCCGGGTAAGGAATTCTGTCTCGTCGTCATTCATACCTACGTATTTCTGAGCCATCGCGAAGGCGAGTGTTTCCATAGGACCGATGTTTCCAAGTACGATGTCTTGGATGATGGTTCCCATGTCCGCCTTGGACAAGGTCGCCCCCTTCATCTTTCGCTTGATCAGAGTGACCGACTGGGGCCGCGGAGCCAGAGCTACTGAGACGATGTCTCCGTCCGTGATTCCAGCATCGCTCGCAAGCTCCTGCGAAACACGAATGGTTCCGTCTTGGGTGAGCTTGTCGCTCAAGTAGAGCATGGCAGTGATGGTGGTTTCATCTGCCGTAAGCTTCACTCTGTCGAAGGATCTCAAATCAGCATTTTCGGCGTCCTTCGAGCTGACAACTACCGCTCTTTCTCTTGAGAAGAGGTCGATTACCTTAGCCTTGAACCGGATCTTCATGTCGTATTCCGACTGAGTAACATTCAGAAGCCCGAAGATGGAGACTTTGTCATTGCTTCACAGCGGCTTATAAGTCTTGGGGCCGCCTTTGGCGACCCGCTCGTTGGAAGGATTTATCACATGGGGTCTGAACCTAGTTAGAGGGACGGATGGGAATTTGGAGTTTCTTTCAAGCGCTGAGATGGAGGCTAAGAGGAGGATCCTGCTCACCTTGCAGGACCACGTTAGGAGCGCAGTCACCGTTGCCGGATACTTGCCACAGATGCTCAAGGCTTTGGGCGACTCAGAGTACGAGACGGTGGAGAAGCTCTACAAGAAGGTCAAGGTGATTGATGAAAACTCGAGGGGTGTCGAGAAGGGGTTCCTCAGGGAATTGTTGTCTGTAGGGCCTCTTCTGACAAGTCGCGATGAGCTGATCAGGCTAATCAGCTCGGTGAGTTCGATTATCGACTCGTTAGAAGGCTCTGCATATCGCATCGCGTTTTTCAGCAACTTGAGGAAGCTACCGAAGAACATCCTGGAAGAGACCGATGAGCTGGCTCGAAAGGCCTACGAGACTGTTGTCGCCCTTCGCGAGTGTATCTTCCTCCTGAGCTTCAACCCTGACGGCATAATGGAGGCGAGCAAGAAGGTGGTGGCCAGTGAGTCGAATGCAGACGAGGCATACAGGTCTCTAGCGACAGAGATCTTAGGGCTTGATCTGAAGGCCGCAGATCTGTTGGCCATCAATGATGTGGTCACTCGTCTTGAGGAGGCATCCGACAAGAGCTTGGAGGCGCTCGATACCGTAAACATTCTTCTGATGTAGCCAAGAAGCAAGGGATGAGTCAGGGCAAACCAGTCGCACACCTGAAGGGCACCCGAGCAGTGGTGTGGGGGAGCGAAGAGGCTTGCAAGATCTTCGGCATGGGGTTTTACGGCAAGCCGATAGGCATACCAAAGCCGAAGTCTCCAGACTTCGAAAAGCCCCTGATACTCGACCTCATAGAGGCAGCATACCTTGCCGGCAAGGGGGAGATCCGGCTGTACGATCCTGAGGGCGAGAGATTCTTGACCGCAAGAGAACTGGCGGAATATGCCTCCAACACGTACAACCTGTTTGAGGAGAAGCTCTTGGCTTATACCGATCTCAGGGAGGCAGGCTACGTCGTCACGTCAGGAATGAAGTTCGGCTCAGCGTTCGCCGTGTACAAGAAGGGGCCGGGAATTGACCACGCTCCCTTCATCGTCGATGTCGGAAGGCTGAAAGACAGGGTGGACTCCACGGAGATAGTGAGGGCAGGCAGACTAGCAACTACCGTCAGAAAAAGGTTCATAATAGCAATCCCGAACCTCAAGACCCGGCGCATAGACTACCTTCTGTTTCGATGGTGGAAAGCTTAGGCGGTCCCGTCAGCCGTACACGACATGTTTGACCTCGTCGTTGTCGGGCACTTATCTCAAGATCAAATCATCGTCCCCACGGGATCCTCTGAAGCCTTAGGTGGCTCTGCCGCTTACGTCTCTCTCGTAGCTAGCCGTTTGGGACTTTCCGTTGGGATCGTCTCCACAGTTGGAAGGGACTTCAAGGAGGAGTATGCGAAGACGCTTACAGAGGCTGGAGTGGATACAGCAGGTATAGTTCGAACGGTAGGAAGGACGACCTCATTCCGCAACATCTACAAGGGGGGAATGCTCAGCAGACAGGAACTGCTGGGCTTGAGTCACTCCATCCGCTCAACGGATCTACCCGCCCACTACCATGGGTCCACTGGTATTCACTTCGGACCTCTCCTCGACGAGATAGATCGCGAGGCCATTCCTCTGTGGTCTAGTCAAGCAGAGTTCACGTCCCTCGACATACAAGGATTATGCAGGGTCTCGAAAGTCGGGAGTTCAGTAGTCCCAGCTCGGAATCCAAAACTGAACAGATACCTGGCCTACGTCGAGATGGTGAAGGCCACTTCTTCCGAAGTCGCCATCGCCACAGGCGAGGAGGATCCCAGTCGTGCTTCAGCAAGATTGCACGACTCGGGCCCAGAAATCGTGTTGGTGACTCTGGGAGAGCAGGGTGCTTTCCTCTCTGTTCGGGGAAGGACTGAGGAAGTCCCTGTCTTCCCACCAGCGAAGCTAGTTGACCCCACAGGTGCTGGAGATGCCTTCGTTGGTGGGTTTATCTACTCCTATCTAGAAACCAGTGACGCATATCGCTCTGCGCTAATCGGGTCGTGCGTCGCCTCCTTCGTCGTGGAGGATGTTGGACCTCGTCGTATCCCATCGCCGGAAATGCTGGAGAAGCGGCTGAGGAACTCGGGGTACGATCTCAGATTCAATACCTGATCGTGAAACCCGAGAACTCGTTCTCGTCCTCTTCCCATTCTACAGATATGTCTGAAACCTTGGCAGACGCTGGGCCTCGATGACACCACCTAAGCATTCTCTCCACACTCTTCCTCTCCCCCTCAAAAACCG
>JAUWBL010000218.1 GCA_030601715.1 Candidatus Geothermarchaeota archaeon
TTGCTTTGTAGCCGGGAAGGCGGCGTCCTCCCTGAGGACCTCTCTCAGCGACTCCAGCCCCACCCGCCCGGTCACCATAGGAAAGGATCCTGTCTCCATGAACACCTTGAGCCTGGCCGCGTCCTTGTACATCTTTATGCCATGGAAGGAGAGATACGACCTCGATACCCCCTGATCCCCTGCTCGCTGGACGATTCTGGCAAGCTCCTCATCCGTGAACTGATAGACATTGCCCCTTCCGGGCCCGAAAAGCCGTGAATAGATCAAGTCGCTCCGATACTTTGGCGCGGACATCGAAAGGTCTGCCGAATGCGCGATATCAAACTCCTTCATAAGAAGTGCCAACTCAGAGAGCGTCGAGTTTCTTGCAGAGCCACGAATCTCCCAGACCAGTCGCAACTCGAACGGAGCCACGGCGTCGAAGAACTCTCGAACTCTCTCGATCTTCTTCGAAGTGAGTTCCATTGCAGCTGGGGTCTGCAGAACCAAGATGTCTGACTTCAAGAGACCGCAGATCACTCTATGCTCCTCGAAGAGCTGCATGGCTTCAGGGACAGGCTCCAGCGCGTGAACATGGGTCAGCCTTCTATTGGCTTTGACGGCGAACTCGAAGTCCGCGGGGACACGCCTCCTCCAAGAAGCCACTTGGTCTTTCCCTGGCATGTGGTAGAACGTGGAGTCAACTTCGACAAAGTCGTAGAGACGTGAGTATTCTCGGAGGGGATCCTTCCCCGGAACATAGAAGTATGCCCATCCCCCAGCACCAACGGAGATCCTAGCCACCGAAGATCACCAGTAGTCTCCCCTTGCCAGCGGTTATTTCAGCTCTGTGTCTCTGGCCAAAGTTCATCCATGTCTGAGGCCGAGCCTGGCACGAGCAACGTCGTCTTAAGGGCGGTTCGTCTCATTGTCTGTTCTTGAGGCGATGCGGGGACAATGGGACAACTCCTCGTAGGTACCTCCGGGTGGAGCTACAGGGAGTGGGAAGGCCCGTTCTACAGTTCATCCAGTGAGAGGAAGCTAGCCAGGTACGCTGAGATCTTTCCTACCGCTGAGATCAACTCCACTTTCTACGCGTATCCCTCAAGAGGTCTGGTCTGGGGATGGGTGAAAAACACTCCCGATGACTTCGTCTTCGCCGCCAAGCTCCCGAGGCTCATCACCCACGACAAAATGCTTGAAGTTTCAGACGGCGCCCACATGGACCTGAAGAGCTTTCTAGACGTGATGCAACCGCTCAACGCAGCGGGCAAGCTGGGTTGCCTCCTGATTCAGCTCCCGCCTTCGTTCGACTATCGCCCCCAGACGCTACAGCAGTTCTTCGAATTTCTCCCCGATAGCTTCGAGTTCGCCGTTGAATTTAGAAACCTGTCGTGGCTCAGAGACGAGACATGGGATCTTTTGCGGGAGCATTCCGTTGCATACACGAACGTCGATGAACCGCTACTCCCTCCTACAGTGCATCTCACAACTGATTTCGCGTACATACGATGGCATGGCAGAGGGCAGAGGCCGTGGTTCAACTACAGGTACAAGCCCCAAGAGCTTGAGCCCTGGGTTCCCAAAGTCGAGAAAATGGCGCGATCGACGAAGAAGACCTTCGGCTTCTTCAACAACCACTTTCATGGGTTCGCTGTGGAGAACGGCCTTCAGATACTTGAAATGCTCGGAAGACTGACCCCAGCTCAACGAGAGGCAAGGAAAAAGATAGATGAGTTCATGAGGAAGGGGCCAGCAGCTCAGCAGACGATAACCGAGTTTGAGGGGGGTCCTGAGCGGAAGGCATTGAAAGATATGCTTACGCTTCTAGTCGACAGGGGAAGACTCCGCAGAGCTGAGAAAATACCGGACGGTGAGGTTGAGATCCTGTTCTCCTCCGCGCGCAAGGTCGAGGCGCGTGTCAAGAGATACGTGGTGAACATCGATGCGAAGCAGAGAAGTATTGCACATGATTGCGATGACTGGGGCAAGAGGATCCCTCAGAAGCTGTTCTGCAAGCACGTAGCGAGAGTGCTCCTAACCCTTCCAGAAAGCCTCGGAAGCAAACTCCTCGAAGACGTGATACATCAGAAGGCACTTTGGGAGTTCAGGTATCTCAGCTCTTAGAGAGAACGACAGTGAGTACTTGTTCGCACAACACGCCCGAGTCGTCGTTGACCAAGGCCTAGAGGGGCGAGAGTTCGCAAGGCTTTCAACATTCTCAGACCGTGGGGGAGACTGGTGACAACTCCGTGGAGCAGCTTCGCATAAGAGACGCCAACGACGCGAAGGCCGTAGCCTACAGCCACCTCGAGATGCAACTGTACCCCAGTAAGATCCTGGGCGTTTCCTTTGCGAGGGTCTGGTACTCGGAGGGAGTACGGAGGGACATATGGGAATTGGAAGGCAGGGTCAAGGTAAAGGTGGGACTCCTTCGCACTCGAAGGAAGCATTTCAGACTTCAGATCGACCCTGCGTCCGGGAACATCCTGGGATTCGATCAGCAGTCCTCCCCCCTCCAACGAACATGAAAACCAGCGAGACAGAC
>JAUWBL010000002.1 GCA_030601715.1 Candidatus Geothermarchaeota archaeon
CCTCTGTAGACACTTTCCTTCTACGCACGGTTTCGCTTCATACACATTTTCCCTCGAAGAAAAAGCCTTAGAGCGGTCGGGCTCTAGCTCCTTCGTTGCCATGAGTTCGGGCAGCCGAGGCGAGCTCCGCAGCCTGTAGGGGGCGGTCGACGCCCTCTGGGAGGCGGCGGAAGCACTCGCAAGAATCTTGGGGAGCCCCAGGTCAACGCCAGAGACGAGGCGGTGGCCTGCCCATGACATGGCCGTGGTCGTGTCGGATTGGCAGAGGATCCGGCGGAGGCACGATGCTTTGGGAGGGTTCTGCGCGGTTTGGGGGTCGGGGTTCTCAACTAAATTCGAGGTCGCAGCTAATGGGGTGATATGCTAGTTTCAGAGGCCAGTCGCAACTCGAAGGGTCAAGAGGAGGCACGCTATTCGGAGGACTGCGTCTTTTGCAGGATAGTACGAGGTGACGCGGAGGCGAGCCTCGTGGCCTTGGAGGAGGAGGCTGCAGCCTTCATGGACATTCGGCCCATAAACCCGGGTCATGTGTTGGTCGTGCCCAGGAGTCATGTCGCGCGTCTCACTGAGATGGGGGAGAAACTAGGAGGGAAGATCTTCGAGCTGGCTATGAAGGTCGCCCGTGCTCTGCGGCGCAGTGGGGTTAGGTGTGAGGGTGTGAATCTTCTCCTTTCGGAGGGGGAGGTGGCGGGTCAGGTGGTCTTCCATGTGCATCTCCACGTCATACCGCGGTTCAGAGGGGACGGCTTCGCCTTCAGGCCCGGCCCCGGCTTCGGCAGAGCACCGGACAGAGAAGAGCTAAGCAGGGTGGCCGACCAGGTCAGAGGGAGTCTCCGCTAAAGAATCGACTCTGAGGTGAGTCGGCCGTAGCCCCCCCTGTCCGACATCCATGAAACGTGAACTTCCCATACCGAGAGCCCATGTCTACCTCCTAGGGAAGTGAAAAAGCTTGATGCCGAGGGCCTACGTTGAACCAGAGGTTCAAAGCCTATACTGTTCTCCTGACAAGCGGTTTGACGGCAACCCTCTTTCTGTCCTGATGATCCGTCTGCTTCCTCAAGCAGTGTTGGGCTTCTCGGAGAGCTCAGAGAGCTTTTCGTGGGCCTTGGAGAGGGCCGTGGTGGTGTCGTTCTTGTGGCCGAGGTCGTTGAGGCAGTGGGAGATCGATGAGACGCCTCTGATGACCTTCTGGGCCGAGATCTCTCCCATGCATCCCACCCTGAAGACCCTTCCCTTCAACGCTCCCATTCCTCCGGCTACGGCCACGCCGTACTTCTCCTTGAGACGCCCCCTGAACTCGCCGTCGGACACTCCAGGGGGGTACTTCAGAGCCAGAACCACGTGGGATCTAAACTCCTTTTCCGCGAAGGGATCTAGGCCCATCTCCTCGAAGGCAGCATAGAAGGCCGTGGCGCAGACACGGTGTCTTCTGTATCTGTTCTCCAGTCCCTCTCGCACTATCCTAGCCAGGCCCTCGTCTAGGGCGTAGAACAGGGGGATCGCGGGCGTAAACGGGGTCTCGTTTCTTTCCCTTAGATAATCCACGTGGCTTACCACGTTGAGATACGTCGAGGGGGGCTCGTTGCGTCTCCCTCTGGCTAGAGCCTTCTCGCTCACCGACACCAGGGAGACAACGGGTGGTAGGGCCAGGCATTTCTGGGCGCCGGCTATGCACACGTCGATCCCCCATGAATCCACTTCGAGGATGTCTCCACCGAGGATCGAGATGGCGTCGACCATGAACAGGGCTCCGTAATCCTTGGCTATCTTGGAGAAACGGTCGAGCGTCCTGACGGTGACCCCGGTCGATGTCTCGTTGTAGACTACGGCCAAGGCCGCGGCGTCTTGGTGTTCGTCCAAGGCCTTCTCGATCAGATCGGTTGAGGGGGGTGTTCCTTCTGGCACGCGGTATCTCTTGACGTCAACGCCGTGCTTGGAGGCTATGGTCGCCAGTCTCTCGCTGAAGACGCCGTAGACGGGGACGATAAGCTTCTCTCCGCGTCGCAGGAAGGTCACTATCGAGGCCTCGACTGCTCCGGTGCCGGAGGCGGTCAGCACGACGACTTCGTTCTGTGTTCGGAAGACCTTCCTCAGGTTTTCCTGTATGGACGACATGAGGGCGTGGAAACTCTCTCCCCTGTGGCCGATTACGGGTCCTGCGAGAGAGGTCAGGACCTCCCTCGAGACGTTGGTGGGTCCCGCGAGAAGGATCAGGAGTTCGTCTCTCTTCAAGAATGACACCTGCACAGAGCAAAGTAGATGCTGCGTCTCGAGCGTCTTAAAGCCTATCTGAGAGGTTCAGTCTTCTTGTTCGCTCGGTTAGGCCGCGCTCAGCCAGGAAGCCAGCCACCGGTTCGGGCACAATCTCTCTCCAATCCTCGTTCTCCAAGACCCTCTTCCTGAACTCCGTTCCAGAGTAGATGTTTCTCCTTAAGAAGGGGATCCTTCGGACCTCGTACTCCTCCTCGGCGAAGAGCCGAGAGGTCAGCGGCTCGTTGGTGTAGACGACATCGAATGGGGGACAGAGGCTCTCGATGTGGGCGACCCAGACGGAGTGTACCTCTACGTCTGGTGCCGGGATCACCTGGTATTTGTCCCTTCCGATGCCCTGGTCGCTCAGGGCTAGGTGTATCATCTCTATTCTCTCGCCGCTGGTGAAGGGGTTGTCTGCTTGGTGTGAAGTCATGGCGCTCCCGATCACTATGACGACTTCTGAGGAATCCTTGAGAACGTGTCGAATTGAGTGGAGGTGACCGTGATGAAAGGGCTGAAAGCGCCCCACGTAGAGTGCCGTAGTCATCCGAGATCACTGAGACGTTGGAGCAAGAGGCGCCTTGTTCCACCTTCTAGTCTGTTCACTTACTCTTTAACCTATCCGGCACCACAATCCTTTGCGGGAGACAGGGAAGGAACGTAGGATAGGGAAGAAAAGCGGGCAAGAGATGAGGGTGGCGGTTCTATACAGCGGTGGTAAAGACAGCAACTTCTCGGCTTATCTGGCCTCGAGGGCTGGTCATGAGATCGCTTGTTTGGTTTCCATGCTGCCTCAGACGGACGAGAGCTACATGTTTCATTATCCCAACGCCCACCTGACGGAGCTCCAAGCCGCTGCGATGGAGGTGCCGTACCTCAGGGCTGAAACGAAGGGGGAGAAGGAGAAGGAGTTGGGAGACCTTCGGGAGCTGCTTCTTGGCGCCATCGAAGCGTACGGTGTGGAAGGGCTCGTGACGGGAGCCGTCGCCAGCGAGTATCAGAAGTCCAGGGTGGAAAGCCTGTGCCGAAACGTAGGGTTGGGCTGTTTGTCTCCGCTCTGGGGAGTAGAGCCGGTGGGATACATGAGGGCCCTGATCCGAACCGGCTTCGATGTCATGATCGTCGGGGTTTCGGCGCTGGGGTTGGGCAGAGATTGGCTGGGGCGGAGATTGGACGAAGGGTTGGTAGAGGAACTGGTGGCCCTGAACAGGAAGTATGGTGTTCATGTGGCGTTTGAGGGTGGGGAGGCCGAAACGTTCGTCCTAGACAGCCCCCTCTTCAGGAAGCGGATAGAGCTTTTGGAGACAGAGGAGGTGTGGCTGGGAGACAGAGGCAGGCTGACGATAAAGAGAGCGGAGCTGGCTGACAAGGGAGAAGATTCCCCGAGGAGGGAGGCGTCCCTGATGCGTGGTGGTGCAGCGTTGGAGACGAGCCTGACAGCGGAAACTGGGGGCTGATTGGATGCTTGAAAGCCTGAGAGAGAGGTTGCAGAAGGCCTTCGAGACCCTCAGAGGGACGACCGTCGTTGACAGAGAGGCGGTCAAGGCGTTCGTGCAGGACTTGCAGAGGGCCCTCCTAGTGGCCGACGTGGATGTGAGGAGGGTCCTTGAGATCTCCGAGGCGATAGAGGAGAAGGCCCTCGCGGAGGACATACCCCCCGGGCTGACGAGAAAGGAGCACATAGTCAAGATCGTCTATGACGAACTCGCGTCCCTGATGGGCGAAGAAACACCTTTGTTGGAGATCCCCAAGGGACGAACCACGGTCCTTCTGGCCATCGGGATTCAGGGTTCCGGGAAAACCACGACCTGTGCCAAGCTCGCCTACCACTTCCTCAAGGGGGGCTACAAGGTGGGGTTGGCCAGCACAGACACCTTCAGACCCGCGGCTCAGGAACAGCTGAGGCAGCTGGCCTCGGAGATCTCCTGTCCTTTCTACGAGGCGAAGTCGGAGAAGCCCGAAGAGATCGCCGAGATGGCGGTGGCCCACTTCAAGTCGGGGAACTTCGATGTGGTGATCCTCGACACCGCGGGCAGGCACAAGGAGGAGAAAGGGCTTCTCGAAGAGATGAAGCAGATCGCTGAGGCAGCCAAGCCCGACTTCACGTTCCTTGTGCTCGATGGAACGATAGGTCAGCAGGCCTATCCTCAGGCAAAGGCCTTCCATGAAACCACGCCCGTGGGGGGCGTTGTGATCACGAAGCTCGACGGGACGGCGAAGGGTGGAGGAGCCCTCTCGGGGGCGGCCGCTACCGGATCCCACGTGTACTTTATTGGGACAGGGGAGAAGATAGCGGATCTCGAGCCCTACAATCCGAGGAGCTTTGTTGGCAGACTCTTGGGGCTGGGCGACCTCGACGCCCTCATGAGAAAGATCCGTGAGGTCGAAGACGTGGAGCGGATGAAGCGTAGGATGGAGAGGCTCGCCAAAGGGAGGTTCACCTTGGTGGACCTGATAGAGCAGCTCGAGGGGATCCGGCGGATGGGGAGCCTCACCAAGATCCTGGATCTGATCCCCGGGATGAAGATGAAGCTGCCCAAGGAGCTAGCGGTCGAGGCCGAGGAGAAGGCGAAGAAGTGGAAGCACATCCTGAACTCGATGACGGATGAGGAGAGGATCCAGCCCGAGCTGGTCAAGTCTCGGAGAGTGAAGAGGATCAGTCGCGGGGCGGGGGTTCAGGAAAGGGAGGTGAAGGATCTGCTGAAGCAGTTCTTCGCCGCGAAGCGGATGATGAAGAGCAGACAGGGGAGGAGGCTAATGAAGATGCTCCGCGCCCAGGGAATCAGACCTGAAGATCTTATGAAGTGAAGCTTGTCGATTTGTCATACCCTCTTGAGCTAAGGTTCTCAGCTCCTTTGACGCCTGGCATGGACGCTACTATGAACCTTGGGTAACGAACTTTCCAGCTTTCCTCAAGTTGTAGTTGGGCAAATAGCACTGTCCACCAACGTTGACCACGAGTCACGAAATACAGGACGATGTCAGCTAACGAGCGGGTGGTCCCTTCAGCAAGTAGCCAGTAGACCATGTCCGCGTTCCGGTAGGTCAGCCGAGGGGTTCAACGCCATGACAAAGGCGTCAGACAAAACCTGACAAGCACGTTATGACCTCGTTCTGATCCCACGGTTGATGATCTGTCGTAGGGAATTCTCGGATGAGGCGTAGGAGGGTAGAATAGAAATTTGGCTTCTTCTCGACTCCTGGGATACGCGAGCTGGGCCGCCTATTTCGCAGGTGGTGTTGGGGTCATCGGAGCGGTTCCGAAAGGCACACTCGAACAGAGGATAAAGCTCCACTCCTCCGTTCACGGTGAATAGAATGAGTTCTCCTGTCCGCCCCCGACCCCTCCTGCCAGAGCCTACACCCCTCAACCCACATCCATTTGGGCGCCCACCCCCATTCCGCCGCGGTCGACTGTAGTTCAGATCGTCTCAGGCTCGCCAGCTCGAAATAGGGCAGCCAAACCGTCTGCCCAGTCATTTCAACTTGAGGCCAACCGCTTCCATGTACCAGTAATAAGTCAGTAAGGAGTCTCAGATGGGCGAAGATGATTCAGTCGCTGGCGGCATCGTTCTCAGGCACAATCCCTCCAGCAGAAGACAAGCTCATCAAGGATGGCGAACTTATGCAATGAGCCTTTTGGAAGAGGCAGGCGCTGTCCTCTCTGAACATGCGCTGTGCAAGCGCTGTCTAGGGAGGCTCTTCGGAGGACTCTCAGGGGGAATGAGCAATCTCGAGAGGGGAGAGGCCATACTGACGACCCTGACCCTCTCTGTGTGCAAGGACGTACTCGACGGAAAGGAAGGAAGCACCAAGCTTGCGAGGAAGCTGGCGGCTCAGTTCGGGGTTGCCCCCCTTGAGGATCTCCTCGTTGGCAGAGGACAGCGGCCCGTCAGGAGGATCCGTAGGAGCTGTGAGATCTGCAAAGGAGGACTTGAAGACATCGAGGCGCTGGCCCAGAGGATCGTGGAGGACCTGTCGGGATATGAGTTTCGGACGTTTCAGGTGGGCACCATCGTTCCCGCCGAGATAGAGAGGAAGGAGGATAAGATCCGCAGCAGGTTCGGGCTCAGGTACTCGGAGAGCATCAGGAGCGAGTTCTCCAGGGAGGTCGGCAAGATCCTCGAGAGGACGGTTCCCGGCAAAAGGTATTCGCCTCGACCCGACATCAGGATCGAACTAAACCCCTACTCGGGGGATGTGAGGTTTTTCAGCAAGAAGCTCCTCGTCGAGGGGGAAGCGAAGATCCTAGATGATGGAGCCGCGGTGTTCGCCAAGGTGTGTCCTGTGTGCAGGGGAAAGGGTTGTGAGGAGTGCGGGCACACCGGAAAGGAGAAAGGAGATTCCTTCGAGTTCGTCCTTGGAAGCAAGCTCATGAGTCTGGCCGGAGGTAAGCGTTGGAGGTTCGGCATGAAGAGGCTGGGCGAAGACAGGATCCGTTTCAGGATGTCCCTCATCCGACCCGAGAAGAAGAGCCTGCCCATCGAGGATCTTCTGAAGGACGCCAACTCCGTCCTGGAGAAGCGTTTCGTCCTGGCTGATGTCAAACTTTCACACTGATTCCCCCAAGAAATGGAAATTCTCAGAACTCACTAGAGGCTTTGGCTGGCCTGGCTTGGAATGTTATTAGTACAACCTATCGATTAGTTGATGAAACAGCTCAGAGAGTCTTCATTCCTAGGTGTCACTATGCGCAAGTCACGGGGTTTTAGGTCCCAGACGCGAAAGCTGTTGAGGAAGAAGAGGAAGAGCGTAGGGTTCACTGCGCATCTCTTGGAGGTCCGAGACATGACCCCGGGACAGAAGGTGGTTGTGTACATCGACCCCTCCTTCCACAAGGGGATGCCCCACCGCAGGTATCATGGAAAAATAGGAACGGTGGTCGGTCAACGGGGCCGCGCCTATGAGGTGGAAACGGGTAAAGGAAACAAGCGAGTCCTACTCGTGGTGCGCCCCCAGCACCTTCGAAAATACTGAACGCGAGGTTCGCTATGGCCAAGAAGATTCTAACAGAACAGACCGTCCCCTCGGGCGAACTCAAGGCCGTGCTGGACACAGAGGATGAGGAGTTCCTGAGCCAGTTCCAGAGGCGCACGCTGGAGTATCTGAGGGGCGTGGCCAAACTCAACAGAGACCAAGAGAAGGCTCTGCTAGATGAGCTTCTGAAGCTTGGCGACATCACGGACGACGAGGCCGTCCAGATCGTCAGCATCATGCCCCAAACGAAAGACGAGCTGAAAACGGTGTTCTTTCATCGGAAGACCGTAATCATGACCGAGTTTCTCGACGGCATTCTGGATGCCATCGGGAAGTATAGGGTGGCAGAGGAAGAAGAATAACCGGAAAGAAAAGCGATCCCCGCCTGAGGATTCGTTTTGCGCCTCGGTAGTTCTCCAGATAGACTACGTGAGAGAAGAAGGGAGGACCACGCCTACGTCGTAGACACGTTCGACGCCGAATCCAGTCTCGCCCACCGTAGATATGTAGGACAGGTTGCCCAGCTCATGGGCGAGAAGCATTTCATCCTGCTGGAGGGGTTGGCGAGGCAAGGGATCGAGTTGGGGACTCTGGACAGGGTCTATGTGGGCCCCGGAAGGCGGAACAAGATCGCGGTCGTCTTGAGGAGGATCGGGATGGAAGACCTGACCGCGTTCGCAAGGAGGGAAATCGCCATGTCGGTTGAGAAGAGCATCTCCCTCAACGAGAGCAGGTGGACCGATGTTTTGAACACCATGCGCCCCCTGACCCCTAGGCTCCACTCGCTCCAGCTTCTTTCCGGAATCGGCAGAAAAAGGGTATGGGTTGTCATCACCGAGCGCGAGAGGAGGCCCTTTCGAGGCTTCACCGACTTCCAGATGAGGACGCGGATCGACCCGTTGAAAGCACTAGCCCAGCGTGTGCAGGATGAGCTGGAGGGAAGCCAGAAGTATTACCTTTTTGTGGACGCCTACGGAAAGGGATCCTAGGCCAGTCATCTTTCACTCCGATGGTTTTGAAGGCTGATGTTCTAATGGGTAGGTAGGTACGGCAAGATGAAGCAGGAATCCGACTTCTTGATCGTGACGACTCCGACCATCGAGGGGTATGAGATAAAGGAGGTCCTCGGTGTGGTAACGGGTCTCACGGCCCGCACCCGGGGAGTCGGCGGGAGGTTCGTGGCTGGTCTGCAGTCTCTCGTGGGTGGCGAGGTATCGGCTTTCACCTCGGAACTCGAGAAGGCTCGGGGAGAGGCGATGGAAAGATTGGCCACGAGGGCGAGACATCGCGGAGCGAACGCTATACTGGGTCTGGATCTGGAGACCACCGAGGTCTTTCAAGGGACGGTCTTGATATCGGCGACGGGCACCGCCGTCGTCGTCGAGAAGTTATGATGTGCGCTTCCGCTACGGCGTGTAGCGGGTGCGAAGACTCAGCCCTTTTCTGTACAGCAGGAAGAGGGCTACACCCATGGCGATGAGGACGGCAGACCCCACTCCGGCGTACTTGGCTGCTTGGTAGATGTCGGCGACTCCGGCGTAGGCTTGGATCGCCTCTCTGCCCCTTGCCGACTGGGAGAAGCCGAGTACGTTGACGGAGAGAAGAAACAGGGCTGCTCCAACGAGAACCGCTACGTACGCCCGTGTTTCCTTGCCGTTGACAAATCTCTTCCCCACGTAGTACGCGCCAATCGCTCCTGTGACCAGGCTGATGGAGACTACCGCGAAGTCGAGATCCGTCACTAGGGGGATCATACCAACAATCATGCGACGAATCGTCTCGAGCTCCCTGGAAATGTAGAGACCCAAGACGAGAGCGATGCTGACGGAGATGAGGAGGAGGCCGATCTTCAGATCTCTTCTTCTAGCGGCTGACCAGTACATGAGAGGTACACTGCTCTGCGGATTCTTTGTCTGCTTCATAAACTCCGTCTTCTAGGATGAGCATTGTTTCAGGTCACACCCCATTGCTCCACAGTGCAAGCATCAGAGTCGTTTAACCGACGCTTCTGACGAACATATCCTTGGTTCCGGTGTCCCTTCGATGAGATCCGTGGAAGAGTTGGCTCTGTCCTATGTCAGGTCGGGTCGCCGGAGTCTAGGGCAACACTTTCTCACAGATCCCGGCGTCTTGGACCGGATCGTTCTTGAGGTTGCCGCGTTGCACCCTCACGTGATCGTCGAGATAGGCGTGGGGTTCGGGGTTCTCACAGAGAGATTCTGCTCCGTTGCCGACAGGGTTATCGGCGTAGAGAAGGACCCCAGACTCTTTCGGATAGCACGGAGACGGTTGAGGGCGTTGCGTGGCTTGGACCTCCTCCTAGCCGACGCCTTGGAGGTTGATCTTCCGAGGGACGCTGTCGTCGCGGGATCGCCTCCCTACTCCATATCGACGAAGCTGGTCAAGAAGCTGATCTTCGGCCAGACGGAGTGGTGGGTCCTGATGTTTCAGAGAGAGTTCTATGCCAAGCTCGCCCTATTGCCGGGAGACTCTGACAGGTCCCACCTTTCCGCCCTGGCTGCCCTCGCCGGAGAGACCTCTCTTTTGATGGATGTCAGTCGGCAGAGCTTCTATCCGCCCCCGGAGGTAGATTCCGCCTTGGTCAGGTTTCATTTCACGAATCCTCATGGTCTGACGGCAGATGGTTTCAGGGCTCTCTCGAACTTTCTCTCTCGGTTATTCAGGGAACACAGGCGTCGAAAGGCGAGAGGCGCACTGAGATCCTTGGCAGGGCCAGCACCGGCTGCGCCGGATAACTGGGGGGAGCGGAGGGTGTTCGAACTCACTTCTAGCGAGTTGCTTGAGATGTTCCATCTAGTAGGGCGGGCAGAGTGACGGATAGAAAGCTGTATGATGTCAAGGTGGTTTTCGGCTCCAAACATCTGGTGGTGGATGGAGACAGCATCAAGATCGGCTTGACATCCAAGCCGGAGAGGGGCAGAGCCAACAGGGAGCTGGTGAAGAGACTCGCACGACACTTTCGGGTCGGCACAGACAAGATACGGATAGTCGCCGGCTTCACCTCAAGAAGGAAAAAGGTAGAGATTGAGGCGGTCTAGAGAATTGCTGGTGGAAGCTATGTCGAGCGAACCAAGGGAGGGTGTGGATGGAGGTGTGTATCCCCCTTCAGAGGACACATTCCTTCTCCTGGACTGTTTGGAGGAAGGCGAAGGCCTGGCCTTGGAGCTGGGCTGCGGCTCGGGCGTGGTTGCTCTCCAGCTGGCCAAGCATGGGTGGTGGGTGGTCGCGACGGACATCAACGAGGAGGCGGTGAGGGAGACGCGGAAGCTGTTGGAGAGGGAGGGCATGGGTCGACGGGTGAGCCTCGTCGTTGGGGATCTGCTCTCCCCATTCAGAGACGGCGTCGGCTTCGATCTCTTGGTCTTCAACGCTCCCTATGTTTCCCACGATGAGCCCCCCGCCTCCACATCTGATCTGGCCTGGCACGGGGGAAAGACGGGGAGGAGGTGGATAGACCGTCTCATCGACGACATCTCTACCAGAGGGCTTCGCGTGAAGAAGATCTTCTTGGTTCAGTCTGCTGCAAGTGAACCCTCTGAGACCCGTCGTAAGCTTCACAGTATGGGGTATGACACTAGGATCGTTGGCTCGAAGTCAGACTTCTTCGATGAGATAGTAGCTATCAAAGCAACTAGGCCTGTCTGACAACTCTCAAAGGGTGGGGAAGACGGATAAGACGCCACCCAGGATCGATCATGTCAACCCTCTCTAGGATCACACCGCCCTCGCGGAGGACATCCTCAAGAGAAACGGCTTCGTCTAAGGTAGAACAGGATGCCTCAGCCATGACCTCTGCGAGAGCACCGACTGCACCCACACCCCATGCCTAGGAGACGGTGCAGCCGCAATGATATTTAGCGGGAGTGAGCGTTTCGGATATCATCCCAGTGGTGGATGTCAGCATAGAGGGAACAGAATGGGCAAGATCATCCATGATTCGGTTCGGCTAAGATGCACTGAGCGCCGAGCCTTCGAGATGTTCACGGTTAGCAAGTTGCTGGAGTCTTGGCTAACCAACATCGCAGAGGTCAAGCCTGAGGTGGGAGGCAGGTACGAGTTGTTCTGGGATCCAGACGACAGGGAGAACAACAGCACCATCGGCTGTAAGGTCACAGCCGTCGAACCCAGCAAGCTCCTGTCTTTCGAGTGGAAGGGCCCGAAACAGTACAAGCACTTCATGAACAACTCGGATCCTTTGACCCATGTCTCTGTGCACTTCGTTCCCTGTGACGAGGCATCGACACCCTGCACAGACGTGTATCTGATCCACTCCGGCTGGAGAGGGACACGAGAGTGGGAAGAGGCGAGACAATGGACCGAGCGAGCTTGGAGAGCTGCTTTCGAGGAACTCAGAGAGCGAGCTAGAGATCACTAGTTTTTGTCGGACTGACCCTTCACGATCCAATCCTTAGTTGACCATCCACCAGAAGAAGTAGGGTTGGATCAACGTGGACTGGATTCCGTCCAGCCAGGGAGACGCAACCATGTCCACATCCTATACATGAAGGCTGTGCAGCCTAGCAAATAGGGTGCCTCTGGGACCGGACTATCTGGCCCTTATCTCCACCACATCCCCGTTCCTCAGCTCGTAGGATTTGGAGACTCGCAGAGGCGTCTCTGCGGTGTCTCTCCAGACAAGGGCGTACTTGAAGTTCTTCGCCAGGTAGGAGTGAATCTCCCTGGTGAGATCTCCGACATGGGATCTCTTCTTCATCAGGATAGGTTTCTCGGCGGGCTGTTGCCCGGGAACCTTCGTGTAGACCCTCATCAGGGAGAGTCGGTCCAGCAGGAAGGAGGCCAGGCTGTCCCTGTCCGTCAGGGGGTGATTCCTCTCCCCTGAGCCAACTACGAGGGTTCCGTTGACCCGACGCAGGGGGAAGCAGGGGACGTGTCTCCACGTCTCGAGGATCGCGTTCTCCACATCCCCCAGCTTGACCTCCCCCGCCATCTTCACTACGGCGTTGCGGATCCGATACTCCTCCAAGAGGCGGATTACGTCTAGTTGGGTGGCGTCGGCAGTCCGTCCCACGATCCTGACTCCTCCGGCGCTCGTTCTCTCTATCTCCACCGTTCCTCCGGGTATGGTTGGGAGGATCCCGTGGTCTTGTGCGAGCTGGTGGAACTCCTCGGGAGCGTCCGTGTCTAGGAAGAGGATCAGGTCGCTGTTTCGGCAGAGGTTGAAGGTCTTCTCGTCGATGCTGGGGCTCTTCGTTAGAGGGGGCAGGAGCACGATCTGGAACTGGACGCGGCCCCCTTCGAGGATTCCGTAGTGGGGCTCGAAGAGTTCTCTGGGCCATTTCTGTCGGTCTGTTAGGTGGTGGAAGGCAGCGACAAGCTGTTGGGGGGAGGATCCGACGAGGGCTATCTTGGCGGCTCCGTGCTTGGGTTGGGTCCACTTGGAGACGTAGGTGGCAGTCTTGGAGCGTTTGCCTTCGGAGATCTCGCTTCTGAGGAGGGCCATCTTCCTCTTGACCTGCATGAGGAGCTTGTCCGTTCCCTTGTGCCTAGGCACCATGGACTTGAAGATCTCGAGCTCCCGCAGCTTCTCCCGAGGAAACCTGGCCGCGGAGACCCGGTCCCATTGGGCCTTAGCCTTTTGAGGGATGTTGGTTACCATTCCCGCCCTCAGAATCTAGACTTTTCCTTCCACTATCGGTGTGTACGTATCTCGGAAAAAACCTACAGCAAGACGCAGTTGAATTCATTCGTCTGGGTTTCGACAGAAAGATTCATTGGGGTTCGAGGCTAAGTAGATGTCGTCACCGAACGAATCGGATGTTTTGTGGTAGTTTCGGCAATACAATTAAGTATGACTAGGAATGTGAAGGCGGCGAGCCATTCCATCTTCTCAACAAGCCCGTTTCTCGTCAGGCTCCTCGTTGAGTCAGGTCTGGAGGTTCTCGGTTTTTTCTTTCTTCTAGAGGTTCTTGGTCTGTATAGATCAAGGCACGTTTAGTGGTTGCAGACAGCATGAGCGCAATCGAAACGGAGAATCTGACGAAGATCTTTGGAAACAGACTCATTGCCGTGAACAACCTGAACCTGCGAGTTGAGGAGGGATCCGTCTATGGGTTGATGGGACCGAACGGAGCGGGCAAGACCACAACGGTCCGTCTCCTTCTCGGCCTGCTAAGACCTTCAGCCGGCACAGTCAAGGTTTTCGGTCAGCACATGACGTTCAACTCAGCCAACCTGCGGAGACGGATAGGTTATCTCCCCACACATCCAAGGTTTCCGCCGAAGATGACCCCGATAAAGTACCTCAGCTTCATAGGGAAGCTGTTCGGCCTCGACAACGAGGTGAGCACACCCAGACTCTCCAAGCTGCTCAGAGCCGTCGACCTGCTACCCGCAGCCTCCAGAGAGATCGGAAACTTCTCAACTGGGATGACCACTAGGCTTGGCATCGCCACCGCTCTCATGAACGATCCTGAACTGCTCATCATGGACGAACCGACCGCCGGCTTGGACCCCGCAGGGAGGAAGACCACGCTGGACCTGATCAAGGAGCTCGGGAGGGAGAAGACGATCTTGGTCTCTTCCCACATTCTCAGCGACGTGGACCGGATATGCAGCCACGCAGGCGTGATCGATGAGGGCAAACTCGTGTTCTCCGGAACGATGAAGGACCTGAAGAAGATTGTGGGGACAACCTCGATCCACCTCGTGTTGGAAGGGGACATCGATGCCTTCTGCACCAAGCTGGGCCAGATCGACGGCATCGTCGACTTCGAGAAGAGGGGGAACCATGAGTTGCAGATATCGTTCAATCCCGAGGCGGCGATAGCTGCCACAACTGCAGAAATCATGGTGGTGATTTCGGAGAGCAACCTGGAGGTGATAGCCTTTAGCACGGGAGCAACAAAGGTCGAGGACGCTTTCTTGAAGCTGCTGGAGGAGGACGAAAGCCGCGGATTTCTCCGAGCTGTCGAAGGGTAGATAGATGACATCGTCCTTCTGGGTTCTGCTCCGGGTCGACTTGGAACGAGTATTCCGGAGCAGGATCGTGTTGCTGTGGGTCGTTGCAGCTGCCTTTCTGGGCGTCTTGAGCACCCTGAACCCAGAAACATCCTTGGTCTCCGGCACCGTCACGCAGGGATTGTCGTTCTTCATCAGCATCTGGAGCTTGGTAGTCGTAGGCCTCTCTGCCAGCGCAGTCTCCGAAGAGAAGGGGGAGATAGCCGACTCTGTCCTCAGCAAGTCTGTGAAGAGGCACGAGTACATCCTCTCCAAATTCGTTTCGAGGATAGTTCTGGTATTCACCGTCTACGCGGCGATATCCTCATCGTTGGTAGCTCTGGCTCTGAGAATGAAAGTGGACAACAGTGATCTCTACGGGTTGACCTTCGCCGTTCTGATCGTGGGCCTCGCGCTCGTTGCTCTGGTCAACATGGGAATCATGCTCAGCACTATCCTGCCCAACACGGTCATGGCCATCGTGGCCCTGCTCGTTGTCTGGTACGCCATGACCCTCCTCTTTCCTCTTGTAGACCTCGACTTTCTTTCGCCGGGCTCCCTTATGACAAGACTACCGAATATCATCCAAGGCGTGTGGAACCGCGAAGAGTGGAACCTAGTCGTCAGCTTTGGTCTCCTGTCCGCAGCTAGTCTAGCGATTTCCGTAGCTCACTTCTCGAACAAGGATCTGTGAGCTTTCTTGGACGAACATACCAGGATCCAACATGTCCAAAGCCTTGGGCCTCTCTTGAGTCTCCATCCTCTCCGTCAAGGCTTCCCGCTCACCCGCAAGCATCAGGGCGTTGTAGGAGCCCTCTCCCTTGATTTGTCTCGGAATCGATTCTGTGGTTGGTAACCGTAAAGATCGAATGGCGCGGGAATGTGAAGCTCACATCTTCCTTGTACATCCTCCACTCCTCCTCCCCGGATGCGACTTGTTTCAATTGGTGAATAGGACGTAAAACAAATGATTCATCCCGGTCCGATAATCATTCTCCTTGGCACGCATCGTTCGTCTGGGGGTGGGGATGAACCTATCGGTCGTTCTCGCGGACCTGGTTTCGCTGAGTGGAGACTTGGTGAGTTGTCTCGGTCGACTGTCTGAGGAGTAGACGGCCTTGTCTAGGATTCGCCGGGTCAATGCTTATCATGAGGCAGCATCGGATATTGGTAGGTGTCTGTATGCCGGCAAAATTCGAGATCTACAAGGACGCTAGCGGGCAGTTTCGTTTTCGGCTCAGGGCCGCAAACAACGAGATCATCGCTACAGGAGAGGCTTACACGACCAAGGCCTCGTGCGAGAACGGGGTAGCATCGGTCAAGAAGAACGCGCCAGAGGCGGAAGTCAAAGACCTAACGGTCTAGTTCCGCTGTCCTCCTTTTTTTGCACAGTTCCCTCTGAGACCACTCTACCTATCTTCCTGGGCCGCAACCCACTGAGGTTACCCGCACTCTATCTGGAGGTCCGGCGCATGGACAGGGTCTGCTCGTGCTTCCCCTCAAAACCGGTGGTGGAGCGATGATGCTGCTACGCTTCTTCTGAGAGGTCCTGTGTGCCCGCTATCTTAGCGTTCCGCTTTACCGACTCTATCCCTCTCATGCAGCTTCGCTTCGTTGTGTAGCCTTCGCTCACCGCGATGATCTCACCGTTCGGAGCCTTGAGCCGGAACCTGTACTCTCCTCCCTTGTCTTGGTAGACCTCGAACCTCGATCTCGGTCTCCTCTCCGCCCTTTTTGGCCGAACCTTTGGCTTAGACACGCGTGCTTCTGCTTTCTTGGGCCGCAGGTACCAGCCGATCAGAACACCGATGATGGCAATAGCATACATAGCCACGATCCAAACTTGAACTAACAGAGACATCTTCAGAACCTAGAATACTCATTCCCCTATTAAGGAGTGTAGATGAAGGCATCGGTTGTTCTTGTGGAGCCTGAGAAGGCGGTCAACCTCGGCTTGATCGCCAGGCTCGTCGACAACTTCGAAATCGAGCGACTGATCCTTGTGAATCCTCAATTCACCACTTCCCAGCTGGAGGTGGCCAAGATCCTTGCGTCTCACAGCGCCCGGAGGATCGACTCGGCCATACAAGTTGACTCCCTTGAGGAGGCCCTATCCGAAGCCGATCTGACGGTCGCCACATCAGCCAGAGGGAATCAGCAAGGACGCAACATCCTGAGACGGAGCATCAACCTCAGAGAACTTCAAGACCGTCTCGCGGGCCTCCTTTCCGGCAGCCTCTCACTCGTCTTCGGAAGAGACGGCACGGGTCTGAAGAGAAAGGAGATAGAACTCTGCGACCTCCTCGTAAACATAGAGTCGAACCCCTCCAACCCCGTCCTCAACCTAGCGTGCGCCGTCTCCATAGTCCTCCACGATGTACAGACATCCCTGAGACAGGCAGACACACAGAGTCGCGCCCTTCCCAGCCGTGACCTAAGGGAGAGAGTGGTTCGAGAGTTTCAACGCTTGGCCACCCGCATGATACGTCAGAGGTTTCGAGCAAGGAAGGCGGTGAGGGCGTTCTCCAACGCCATGGTGAGGAGCGGCGTCGATGAGAGGGAGGCCACCCTGATCCTCGGGGTGCTCAGGAAGGCCGCGCAGCGGCTGTCTCTGCTAGCGCCTGATGAGCCACAGGAGGATGGACGCTAGGGATATGATGACTAGGATAGGGGAGGTAACGAAGTAGAAGCCGTCGCTCCTGTACACCCACAGCAGGATCGGCGGAACCTTCTCCAAGGAGGGCAAGTATCTCGCAATGAGGGGCAGGGCCACCAAGACAACGCCCAGAGCTATCAGCAACACCCCCAGAAAGCTGAGGGGGCGAGACAACAAGTCGACGTCGGCTGAGGCCATGGCGGTTCCCTTCTAGGTCTAGATGGAGAATCGAGCCAAAATATCGTCAAGGACGAGGGAGGTAGAAAGCCTCGTCTCCTCATACCCGCGGGGAGAGACTTGAGCTCCGGATGGCCCTTTCCACAGCTTTGACGGGTGACGTCTCCCCCTCCACCTTGACCAGCCTTCGGTCGTCCAGATACGAATCGGCGATCTTGTCCGCGGTTCCCCCGCTACCCCTGATGCTGACAATGGGAATACGCTGAAGGTAGGCGGCAGAGGCCTCGACCATGGTTCCGACTCCGCCTCCCACCACGATAACGGCGTCGGCGCTGTAGGCAGTGATGAAATCCCTTGCGTGGCCGATGCCGGTGGCTATCACCACATCGCAGAAGGGGTTGGCGTACTCCTTCTCGCTCTGGGGAACGATGCCCACCACCAGCCCTCCTTCGTTTCTGGCGCCCTCGCTGGCCGCCCTCATCACGCCACCGAGGCCCCCCGTCACTAGAACGGCACCCTGTCGTGCGACTTCAGCTCCGACCACCCTGGCCGTCTTGTAGGCCTCTGGCGGGCAGTGGGCCTCGCCGTAGCCGATGACGAGAATCTGAGGTTTCCTCATCGTAACACACAACCTAAAGCCTTTTCAAATCACCCCGGCGAGCTTCCGCAGCTTCTGCATATTGCCAACGTCGTCCCGCCGCTCGTCTATTGGAGTCTCCATGATCATGGGCAAACCCCTCAGCCTCCGGTGGCTGATCACGGCCCTGAACCCCTCGTAGCCGATGCTTCCCAGTCCTATGTGCTCGTGCCTGTCCCTCCTGGAGCCTAGCTCCCCCTTCGAGTCGTTCAAGTGGACCACCTTCAAGGTCTCGAATCCAGCGGTCCTACCCAACCGACCCAAGGTCTCATCTACCGCCTCCTCGCTTCGAAGGTCGTAGCCCGCGGCGAAGGCGTGGCAGCTGTCGAAGCACACGCCCACCCTCTCAGAGCATCGAACCCGATCCATGATCTCCCTCAGGTCCTCGAAGGAGGTGCCCATGCTGTTCTTGTGGCCAGCCGTGTTCTCCAGCAGGAGCTGAACATCATTCTCCACGTCCCCCAGGGACTCGTCTATCCCCGCAACCAAACGCTTCAGGCCCGCCTCCCTTCCCCTGCCTAGGTGGCTCCCCAGATGGGTGACTAGGTAAGGGATCCCCAGCTGTCCCGTTCTTTCCAGCTCCACCTTCAAGGACGAGACGGACTTCTCATATATGACGTCATCGGAGGATGCGAGGTTCGGCAGGTAGGGCATGTGCACAACAAGGGGAGCCATGCCATACTCCGTCGCCTTGGAGCGGAAGGACTCCACCCCGGCCTCGTCGAGGGGCCTGAACATCCACCTCCTGGGACTCCTCGTGAAGATCTGGAAGGTGTTGCATCCCAGCATCTTGGCCCGATCCACCGCTGAGTCAATAGCGCCCGCGATGGAGAAATGCATGCCGAGCATCAAGTCAACCGACTAGCTCCAAGAGATGGATCCCCTCGCTCGTTTTCCTTTCTCCACTATGAAGGAATCGCGCCGAACGTTTTAGAGTGGCGGTTCCGATCTCTTGCTTTAATTTGTCGACTCGGCCGGTTCATCTCACCGACTCTCCCACCGTCCGCCTGAGGCAGCACTTCTCCCAGCCCACCCTAGACTCCATCGCTGCGGCCCGAACCTGCTACTCGCCTCGCATCATCGCCGCCAATGAGGTGTCACGGGAACAGGTGGAGCGGATAGGTAGGACCACCTACCAGGGGGGCCACCACTCCGTCTATCAACACCAGTTCTTCGAGTTCGAACTCGAAGGCGTCTCCACGGTACTTACCCACGACGTCCTCCACAACCACCCCTTCTACAACACCTCCCAGCAGAGCCAGAGATACGTGGACCAGACCCGACGCGGCGCTGTGATGCCGCCACTAGAAGGCCCAAGAGCTATGAGGATGTATGAAGACGCGGTGAGTGCGTCGTGGGACGCCTACGCTACCCTGACTGAGACTCTGACCGAGGACCTGATGGGGCGATTCGCAGCCTCAAGCATGGATCCGACTTCGAGAAGGAGGCGGGAAAGGGATGTCCGAAAGAAGGCCATGGAAGCCGCCCGCTACGCCCTAGTAATCGGGTGCCACACCACACTGATCTACACCATCGACGGGGTGACCCTGTGGCGGCTGTACAGGCTGAGGGGGCTGTCGTGGGAGGCGGAAAGAGTGGTATCGATGATGGTGGACGCCGTCAGGGGGGTCGACACTCGCTTCTTCGACTGGGTCGACGCGGACATGAAAGCGCGACCCCTACCTCCTGAGAACACCCTGGAAGGCAGGCTCAATGAGGAGTACGGAACACAGGCGGATCTGGAGGCCTTCAGAAAGAGCTTCGACGAGTCCCTCGGCGGCTACAGGTCGAAGCTGATTGACTGGACGGCTGACGCTGAGGAGAGGCTGGCTGAGGCCCTCTGCTACCAGCTGAGCCTGCCCCCTGACAGCCTGACCAAGGAGGAAGCGGTTGCCCACCTCCTAGACCCATCCAAGAACCCCTACCTCCTCGAGAGCCTAAACCTCGCGATGATGTCCCCCGCGATGAGGACAATGAGTCATGTCCACTTCACCTTCAACAAGAGGATCAGCCACGTAGCCGACTGCCAGGATCAGCGCCACAGGATGGTGCCAGGCTCTAGGCCTTTGAGTCGGGACATCGACTCTCCGAACCCCGACTACGTGACCCCCCTGCTCATCGAAGTGAATAGTGAGGCTTGGAAGCTCTACGAGGACTGGATGGGGGAGGCGTGGGAGCGCAAGAACCAGCTGGAAGCCGAGGGCGTGCCACCCGAGCACGCCGTCTACGTCCTGCCCCGAGCCGTGGCGGTTAGGCTGGTGGAGTCGGGAACCCTCCTCCACCTCTTCTCCAAGTTCTTCAACCGGACGTGTCTCAGGACCCAAGAGGAGCTGTGGATCGCCACCGTGCAAGAGAGGAACCAGATAGCTGAGGTTCAACCCCTGATAGGGGAGAGGCTGGGTCCCCCCTGCCACGTCCGGAACGCGGAGGCAGGTGAGATCCCTGAGGAGTGGGGCAGGGTCAACCTCTGCAACCAGGGCAAGCTCTACTGCGGCAAGCCGGTGTGGAGCCTATGGCCTGCGGTGCGCGAGGAGGACATCCTCGAGGTCATTTGACGATGTCTTGAGTCTGCCGTCGAGTTCAGTCCGACAACAAAAAGGGGACTGTGGCCGAGCCTGTGAAACAGAGCCAGCTATGGCTGGCTGCTCAGAAACCTGACCAGCTTCGTCCCGCAAGTGGGGCAGACTCCCACCAGCGCCCTCCTCTGATTCTTCAGCACCTGTTCGTTGGGTGCCATCATCAACCTTTTCGTCCTACACTTGACGCAGTATGCCTCGGGCATGCTTACACACCCCCTTGAACGAGGGGGATATCGCTATTTAAACCTCTCGCAGGGGAGTTCATCAAAGGTTCTACGCAGCAAGATCCCTTGTGTCCAAAGGATACCGGGGAAGGGCGTGTGCTGGATAGGATTCGCTGGCACCGGAAGCTGGGGGAGGTTGCAGAGGTAGCCCGGCAGGTGTGGGGTGGCTGGGACCATCGGAGAACAACACCGGCCTGTTAAGGTGTGAGACACGCACAGCTGTCTAGAGACCCACAGGAAGAAGGCCGGATGTGTGGCGGTAGTCCTCACCCAGCTGGGAAGATCATTCCATCTGAAGATCAGAATTGGAAACATCCTCTTCTCGTTTCGATCTTTGAGGTTCGGAGTTGGTTCGAGAATCTAAACTCTGACGGCTGACCCGGTCTGTGCGGCTCGCTCCGCGGCTTCAATTATCTCGATCACATGGCAGGCGTGCTCGGCCCTCGCCCCGGGCTCTCGGGAGTCCAACACCGCCTCAACAAAGTCCAGAAGGTCACGGGCCACGTGAGGCTCATCCAGAGCATCATGTGTTTCTCCAAGACCAGTGCCGAAAGTCTGTCTCTCTGCTTTGGGTTCTCCCACGCGGCGAACAACAAGTTCGTAGCAGGAGCTTCTATCGGGAAGGCGTCTCACTTCAAGAGCCCCCTCCGATCCTGAGATTGCGAGATGCCCCCAGTGGAGAATCGACAGGTTAGCCGAAAATGCTGTAGAGATGGTTGCAAGGCGATTGTGTTCGAGTTCCAGGGAGAGCACAACGTTGTCGTCTACTTCGACACGAATTCTTTTCCCATTCCAGTGTCGCTCCGGAAGGGGACGATTCGAGAACGATATCACTCTGCGCACACGTCCAAGTATGCCGGTGATGGCGTGGAGGGAGTAGACTCCCATGTCGCGCAGTGGTCCGGCTCCAGCTTGATAGTACCATGAGGGATCTAGTGTCACCCCAGTTTGCGCCGAGTTTGTGCGGAGCTTCTCGCGTTCGTGACCAGAGGCCAAATTCACACCGATCGCCGCATAGACGGTTCCAAGCGCCCCAGACTGTACGAGTTCGTACGCTCTCGTGTACGCTGGAAGAAGCATCTGGCCGGGGGAGGCAGCAAGGAGCAAGTCATGTTTGCGTGCGACGTGAATGAGTCTTCTCGCCTCCTGGCCGGTCTGTGTCATGGTCTTCTGGAGATGCACGTGGCGTCCGTGAAGAAGGACTTCGAGCGCCTGCTGGTAATGCAAAGGAATTGGCGTCGCAATCGCAACGGCTTCTTCGTTGGAGTTGTGGAGCATGTCTGTGAGGCTGGTGAAGGTTCGTCTGACATGAAATCGTTCTGCGAGAGCCTTCAGACGGGCCTTTGATATGTCACAGAGAGAGGTAACCTCGACATGCTCTCGTTCAAGCATAAGGTGTGGAAGCAGTCCCCGTTCAGTGATGCTTCCGCAGCCAACGATCGCAAGGCGAAGGCGACGCATCCGCTAGTTCCCTCAAAGGTCTTTCAATGATTCTTCCCTCACCTGATCCTGCTGCCGACGGGAACCTCTTCGGAGACGGTCAACATGGTGTATCTG